>DATFCB010000733.1:0-22027 GCA_035253525.1 Pyrinomonadaceae bacterium
TAACAGCGCCTACGGCGTCGCCATGTCCGGCACTGACATCTACGTCGCAGGGGCCGCCACGGTCGGCGGCAACTACGACTTCATGGTCGCGCGCTACAACACACTGGGCGTGCTCGACCCGACATTCAACCCGACCGGCACCCCTCCCGGCATTGCTACAACCGGCTTCGGCGGTGGCAACGACATTGCGCGCGCCGTCGCCATTGACAGCAACGACAAGCCCGTCCTCGGCGGCTACTCCAACGGCGGCGGCGGTGACGACTTCGCCATCGCGCGCTTCACCACCGCGGGTGCGCTCGACACGACGTTCGTGTCGCCGTTAGGCAAGGCGGCCCTCGACCTCGGCAATAACAACGCGGACCAGGCGTTCAGCATCACCACTGATCCGTCGGATAGAATCATCCTCGCCGGCTCGACCTACAACGGCAGCAACAAGGACTTCGCCCTCGTTCGCTACTTTCCAACCGGCGCGCTCGACGGGAGCTTTGGCACCGGCGGCATAGTGACTACAGACTTCGCCAACAGCCCTGATGTGGCGCAGTCCGTCTATACCGCCACCGGCTTCATCGTCGCGGGCGGCTTCTCGCGCTACAGCAGTTCGAGCGACGATTTCGCCATCGCGCGCTACGACTTGAGCGGCACGCTCGACAGCACCTTTGACACGGACGGCAAGCTGACGATGAGAATCTCGAACGCCGACGAACGCATCTACGGCGTCGCGCGCGAGTTCGACAACAAGATCGTCGCCGCTGGCTTCGCCGCTGTCGAGGGCTCCAACCCCGTGACGCGGGACTTCGCGGTTGCGCGCTTCAACCCGAGCGGCACGCTCGACGCGACGACTCTCACGGACCTGACCCGGCCCGACCTGATAGTCACCAAGTCCGGCCCCGGCGAGAACGTCATCGCAGGCAATAACTTCACCTACAACATCTCCGTCCACAACCAGGGACCCGGCAACGCCACGAACGTCGTCCTCACTGATACGATACCGGCTGGCCTGACCTACGTCAGCCATACGGCCTCGAACGGCACGTCGGGCGAAAGCTCCGGCACCGTCACCAACAACATCGGCACGCTCGCGGCGAACACGACCGCCACGCTCAGCATCACGGTCAGCCCCGGCTCGAACACAGGCTTGTTCGCCAACACGGCCAGCGTCACGCTCACCGAATCCGACCTCAACACCAACAACAACAGCGCGACCGACTACACACGCGTCATCGGTGTCATAAACATGACGTTCTCGCCTTCGACGGTGATAGGCGGCTGCCAGAACTCTACCGGGACCGTCACCCTCTCGGGCCTTGCCCCGACGGGCGGCGCGCTGGTGACGCTCTCGACCGTTGACGCCCTGGCGGCCAACCCAGGCCCGTCTGTCACCGTGCCCGCCGGCCAGAGCACCGCCAACTTCACCGTGGTCACGGGGGCCGTGCCGACGAACAGGGCCGTCCGTATGGAGGCGACGCTCGGGCCGACCAGCTTTGTCAGGAGACTGAACGTCAACGCAGGGTGCTTTTAACAGGCAGAGGGTAAGTCAAAAAAAGGCAAAGGGAACGGTCGGGCTATGCGCCGGGTTCAATCAGAATCCGGGCGCATAGCCTGCGCACACGTTTTCCTTTTGCCTTTCATTGTGAAGAGGTAAAGCCTATGAGAGAACTAAAGAGCAGGGCGCGGTTCAATTCGCTGTGCTGCGCGGTCTTGATTCTTGTCAGCGCGGCGGCGGCCTCCGCGCAGGAGGTGGAGACGAAGATGCCCCCGAACACACCCGCGCCCGCGCAGTTCAAACTTGACCCTGTAGACCCGCCGGACATGGTTGACTCCCCTCGGCTCGGCGTCGGGGACGTGATAGATGTCATCGTGACCGCGCGGAGCGGCAAAAGCCCTCAACTCTCGGCCGAGAATTTACAGGTGGACGAGAAAGGGCAGGTACAGCTTTTCGACGGCGTCGTCAGCGCCCTCTGCCTGACGCCAGCGGAGTTCGCGGGCGTCATCAAGGCGCGCTACCTGAGATACAAGAGAGAGCCGCTCAACGTCGTCGTCATCGTCAAGGAGTACAGGTCGCAGTTGGTGGCCGTCATCGGGGCCGTGAAATCTCCCGGCAGGTTCGAGCTGAGACGGCCCATCCGGCTCCTGGAGCTGCTGGCGCTTTACGCCAGCGGACCCGACGCGCAGTCGGACGGACGCATTGAGGTCGTGCACACGCAGAGCGAGATTTGCAACGGCACTGAGCCGCAGCCCCATGAAGTGTCTATGGTCTCGGCCTCGTACAACTGGGAGGACACCAGGCTCGGCAAGGAAGAGGCCAACCCTTACGTCCGGCCGGGCGATGTCATCAGCCTCTCCGAGGCCCCGCAAATCTTCGTCATCGGCAACGTGCGCGAGCCCAGGAGCATTGCGCTCAAGGAGAAGATTACGCTGACGACGGCGCTGGCGATGGCTGGCGGGACGCTCGAAGCCACCAAAAGCGACCAGATACGCATCGAGCGACAGAAGGCCGGGGCCGCCAACAAAGAGCTGCTGGTCGTCAACCTCAACGCCATCAAAAAGCGGCAGGCCGACGACCCCGTCTTGCAGCCCGGCGACATCGTCGAAGTCCCCGCTTCGACCGGCGGCAAAATCCTCCGCGGCCTGCTTGGGGCCATCGTCCCCGTCACGAGCCAGACCACCGTTCGCGTTATCAGGTAATAACAATTGCGGAATGCGGATTAAGAGAAAGAACTCAACGGACGGAACGACTCAACATCTTTGCGCCTTGGCGAGAGATTTCCTCACGCCAAGGCGCAAAGTCGCAAAGAAAAGCTCGATGTTTGTCTTCCAATCCGCAATCATTACAGGCGCACGACGCGCAGAATTTGGAAGTGAGCAGTGAAAGAAAATAATCAACTAATCACACTGGACGCCGAAGACCCCACGGCCCAGAGCTTGTTGGAGAAGTCCTCCCTGCCGTACGTCCCCAGCCGTAATCTGGAGGCCGAAGCGGAGGATAAGATTCATCTCAGAGATTACTGGCTGGCGGCGCGCAAACGCGTCTGGATGATTCTCGGCGTCACGTTCCTGATAACCGCGCTGACGACCGTCTACATGGCTAACAAGCCTGACATCTTCGAGGCGGAGGCGCGAATCCAGGTCAACCTGGAAAGCCCCAACCCGGCGCTCGGGGCCACCTCGAAGACGGGGTCCGTCATCGTCAACAACGCGTACAACGACCCGACCTACTTCGGCACGCAGATGCAAATCCTCACCGGCCCCGGATTGCTGCGGCGCGTCACCAAGACTCTGGACCTCGAACACAACCAGACGTTTCTGCACCCCGACAACCTGCATAACACCTCCACCTGGCAGAACGTCCTGCGCGTCTTCGGCCTCAGAAAACCGCCCAGAAGGGAAGCCGCCGACCCTGCGCAGAACGAGTTGCCTTTGACGAGTGAGGTCGCCCCGGCCATCGCCAAAGAAGATTTGACTGACGCCAAGCGCCTGGCCCCTTACGTCAAAGCGCTGCAAGACAGCCTGACGGTCGAGCCTGTCAAAGAGACGCGCCTCTCCGTCAGGGACACGCACCTGATAGACATCAGCTTCCGCCACCCGGACCCGCTCATCGCCGCCAAAGTGGTCAACACCATCGCCGACACCTTCGCCCTCTCGAACCTGGAGAAGAAGACTGAGACGAACACGACAACGGGCGATTACTTGCAGAAGCGCATCGCGGAGCTACAGGCGCAGATCAGGGCGGACGGCGAAAGACTCAGCAACTACGCCAAGAACCACGAGATTCTCTCGCTCGACGCCAGCCAGAACACCGTGGTCGAGCGGCTCGCGGGGCTGAACCGTCAACTGCTGGAAGCCGAGAACGAGCGAGAACTGGCCCAGGCCGCCTACCAGGCGGCGCTGCGCCCAGGGGCCGCCAACGCGCTCGCCGAAGGCTCCGTCACGCAGATTAACGAACTCGAACAGAAGCTCGGCGCGCTCCGCCAGCAGCGCGCGTTTCTGCTCGTCGAGAACACGGAAGACTGGCCCGAAGTCGCCAACATAGACTCGCAGATTAAAGTTCTCGAAAAGGAGATCGAGGACACCCGGAAGCGTTCGAGCACGACCGTCGTCACCAACCTCAAGACGCGTTACGAGCAGGCGGTGGCGCGCGAGCAGGCTTTGAGCGCAGCCTTCAAACAGCAGAAGGGCGAGACCGTCACGCAGAACGAGGCTTCCATCAACTACCGGCTCATCCAGCAGGAACTCGAAACCAACAAGTCGCTGCTCGACGGGTTGATGCAACGCTCCAAGGAGAACGACGTGGTCCAGGCCGGGACGCCTAACAACATCTACGTCGTGGACTACGCCGTCGCGCCGGACGCGCCCGTCGCCCCGCGCCGCCTGCGCGGCATCGCCCTGGCCTTCGCCCTCTCGCTCGTCTTCGGCGTCGGCCTCGCGTTCTTCCTCGAATACCTGGACGACACGATTCGCTCGACCGAAGACGTGGAGAAGATGCTGCACCTGCCCACGCTGAGCGTCATCCCCATGATCGGCAGCCTCACTCGCCGCAGGTTCCTCCCCAATCTGAAATCTCTCAAATCCAACGGCCACGGCGCGCACCCCGAACTGCTCTCCAACGTCGGGGACAATACGGGGCTGGCCGAAGCCTACAGGCAGTTGCGTACGTCCGTGCTGCTCTCGACTCCCGGACAATACCCGCAGACGCTGCTCGTCACTTCGAGCTTGCCGTCCGAAGGCAAGACGACGACGGCCGTGAACATCGCCATGAGTTTGGCCCAGACGGGCTCGACCGTGCTGGTCATTGACGCGGACATGCGCCGCCCGCGTCTGCACTCGATTTTCAAGCTGGGCAACCATGCGGGATTGAGCACGATTCTCTCCACGAAGTTTGACGAGGCGAATATCAAAGCCATGATTGCGCGGGACGTGGAGAGCGGCCTTTACCTGTTGCCCTCGGGCACGATTCCGCCGAACCCCGCGGAACTAATCGGCTCGCAACAGATGAAGCAGCTTCTGGCCTTCCTGAAATCTCATTACGACCACATCATCGTTGACTCTCCGCCCATCGCGTCGTTCACGGACGGCATCCTCATCTCGCTCATAGCGGACGGCACGCTGCTGGTCATTCACGGCGGCAAGAGTTCGCGGGCCGTGGTGCGCCACGCGCGCCAGCAGTTGCGCAACGTGGGCGCGAAGCTCCTCGGCGTCGTCCTCAATAAAGTTGACCTCCACTCGGCCGACTACTACTACTATTACCACCACTACAGTCACTACAAGGATTACACCAGCGGCTCGAACGGCAAAGAGTTGACCTCCGGCGCTGAAGGGTGACGGGAATGCGGATGACGGATTGAAAGAAAGGCATCAAGCACTTTCTTTGCGACTTTGCGCCTCCAGCGTGAAACTTAATCTCACGCTGGAGGCGCAAAGTCGCAAAGGTGTTGAGTCGTTCTGTCCGTTGAGTTCTTTCTTAAATCCGCAATAAGAATGATGGCTTCAAACGAAGACGCCAGGGTTTTCAACGTGCGCGCCACGGGGGCGGCGACGGTCGCAAAGACCGGGGCGCGCGAGTTCGTCCTCGACACGGCGGTCGTCGCCGCGACGCAACTCCTGCTCAAGGTGCGTGGGCTGGTCGCCATCCCCATGATCGTCAAAGTCCTGGGCACGGCGCAGTACGGCATCTGGGTACAAACGCTCGCGCTGGTGGATTTCTCAAGCAGTCTCGTGGGCCTGAATCTCTATCATCCGCTGGTCCGATTTCTGGCCGAGAAACCTGCCAACGGGAAATCTGTTTACAGCACCCTGATGACGGCCACGCTCGCGTCGAGCGCCCTCGGCGGCCTGCTCCTCTACGCCGCCGCGGGAGACATCAGCCGCGTCGCGCTGGGAGACGCGGCGCACGCCTGGGTCATCAGCGTCGGCGGTCTGCTCGTGCTCTGCTATAACGTCCGGCAACTCAACCTCAACGCCTACCGCGCCGTCGGCCGTCTGAAAGAGCGCTCGGTGCTTGAACTGCTCTCGACCTTCGGCCAACTGATAGGCATCGGCCTCCTGCTGTGGCAGGGCTATCACCTGCTCGGCATCTTCGTCTTCATGGGAATCTGGGAGACGGCCTTCGCTCTCCTGTTGTCCGCGCACGTCGTGAAAATCGTCGGGTGGGGACCGTTGGACAAAGGCGTGCTGTTATCGGCTTTACGCTACGCGCTCCCTCTGCTGCCCGCGGGCCTCTCCATCTGGGTCTTAGACCGCTCGGACCGCCTCGTCATCGGTTACTATTTAGGCCCGGAAAGCGTAGGCGTCTATTCGGCCAGCTACGCCCTGGCTGCTCTCCTGATGTTGCTTCAGACGCCGCTGCAAATAACTCTTTTCCCGAAAGTCTCCGCCCTCTGGGAGACGAACCGCGCGACGGCAGTCCGTTACGTCAGCCTCTCCAATAAACTTTTTCTGACGCTGGCAATTCCGTTCGTGGTCGGCGTGCCCGTCATCGCGGGCAGCGTGCTTTCGCGCCTCGGCAATGAAGAGATCGGCGCGGGCGGAGGCGGCACGCTGACGCTGCTGATTACGGCGGGCGTGATGCTGTGGGGCGTGAGCATCATGCTGACCCAAATCTTTTTCGGCGCGCGCCGCACGGTCCCTGTCGGGATGGTGACGGTCGGGGCGGCCGTCTTGAATCTGCTCCTGACCTTGCTGCTGGTCCCGGTCTGGGGCGTGAGCGGCGCGGCCTTCAGCACGCTCGTCTCTTACCTGGCGGCCTGCGTCGTCTTTTACCTGCTCAGCCGGCAAATTGCGCGACTCGAATTTTATTGGATTCACCTGCTGAAGTGCGCGGCGGCCGCCCTCGTCATGGGACTCGTTCTCCGAGTTATGACGAGCGCCTGGCCCGGCGCTATCCTGAGTCCAATCGTCGTCGGCATCAGTACTTATTTTACGCTGCTCTGGCTGCTGCGCGCTGTCGCCCCTGCGGAAATTGAATTGATTAGAAGACTCTTCAGGAAGTGACAGGCGACTTGAGGAAAGAGGCGGACATGGGCGGCTGGATACCGCAGGGCTTCGCGTCGCGCGAGGCTTGGAGGGAGCATGTGCTCAGTCGCGGTTGCTACGACGCGCGGGAGAACGAGCGGATTTTCAACAAGTGGTTTCGCAACGCGCCGAAGGTCGTCTTTCGCCGCGCCGACGCGCTCTACGATCTCAGGCGGCAGACGTTGTGCGACGTGGGTTGCTGCTACGGGGCGAACCTCTTTTTCAGCCGGCCGGACTCTTACGGACTTGAAATGAACGGCAACTACGTCAGGTTCGCGCGAGGCTTAGGTCTGAACGTTCACGAGCGCAACGTCGTCGAAGACGACCTCACTGACTTGCCGAGGGTGGACGTTGTGTGGTGCAGCGCCGTCATCGAGCACGTAGATTCGCCGCACATTCTGCTCAGAAAGCTTCACCTGCTGCTCAAGCCGCGCGGCCTGTTGCTTCTGTTCGCGCCCATCTTCCCGCTGGTCTCGTCGTTGAGCCGTCTCCCGCGCTACGGGAAGAATTTTACCAGCCACCTGCACGACGACCACGTGAGCGCGTTTACGACGAAGACGCTGCGCTTCACTTGCGAGCGGGCGGGCTTCGAAACTGTAGAGTTGACGGCCCTCTACCGCAGGCCGTTTTCCGTCTTCAATCGAACACTCTTTCTCCCAGCGACGTGCATGTACGTCGGGCGGGCGAGGGCTGACTGGGATTACCCCACGAACTCAAGCCGCCGCTCGGCCACCAACGTCAAAGGATTCATCAGCCGGAACGGCGGGCGGCCCTTTGAAGCGGACCCGGACGCCTGAGCCGTTGAGACATTGAGTATCAGAAAGTGGCGATGAGCGGCCAGCACTGCCAGGATTACCGGAAAGAGAGTCAGAGGCGAAGATTCTTCCGCCGCCTGGCGAACCTTCCATTCGGTGCGGTCGGCCTCAAGGTCTCCCGGCGTGTGGATGAATGGGAGGGCTGGCGCTTCGCGGACCTGTCGCCTGCGGACAAGGAGTTGATTCGCTCTGTCAGCCCCTACACGATGACGAGCGTCGAGGGTCTGTGCGAACTCATCAACGCTGTCAGCTACGTCGTTAAAGAGCAAATACCCGGCGAGATTGTCGAGTGCGGCGTGTGGCGCGGCGGGAGCATGGCGGCGGCGGCCATGACGCTCACACGGTTGGACAGTCAGGACCGCCACCTTTACCTCTTCGACACGTTCGAGGGGATGCCGCAGCCGGGCGCGAGAGACATCAACTGGGAAGGCGAGAAAGCCCTGGACATTTACCGGCGGCGGAACGGGCGCGGCGGCGGCTCCGATTGGTGCTACGCGGCGGAAGAAGAGGTGGCGCGGGTGATGTCCGCCTGCGGCTATGACCAGTCGAAGATTCATCTGGTCAAGGGCCGTGTGGAAGAGACTGTCCCTGCGGCGGCCCCCGAAAGAATCTCCATTCTGCGGCTCGATACGGACTTGTACGAATCAACGCGGCACGAGCTTGAGCACCTTTTCCCGCGCCTGGTGCGCGGCGGCGTCCTCATCATTGACGATTACGGACACTGGCGCGGAGCGCGCGAGGCCACGGACGAGTATCTCTCTCAGCATGGAATCAGCATCTTCCTTCACCGCGTGGACTATACCGTGCGGGTCGGCGTGAAGATGTAGGCGAAAGGGCGGCGTCAAGAGACTCACTGCTGTTGGGAATAGTTCATGCGTAGTGTCGTTCGCCTGTCAAAATTGATTTCGAGGAAGGGGCTGTACGAATTCCTGGGGCGGGAGTTCGCGCGTATCAGGCCCGGCGAGAGTGTGTTGACAATCGGCGCGGGCGGCGAGGTGAGCGAGTTGCTGGAAGACCACGCGCGCCGACAGAAATTTACCGTGACCTCTTTCGACATAGATGAAAAGTACGAGCCGGACATCTTGGGCGACATCTGCGTTCACGATTTCGGCGAGACCGCATTCGACGTGATCGTGTTGAGCGAGGTGCTTGAGCACGTTCACTCGCCGCACCTGGCGATTAAGAACATCCACCGGATTCTGAAGAATGACGGGCGGCTGATACTGACCGTTCCTTTCATCTTCCCGATTCACGAGCGCCCGCACGACTATTTCAGGTACACGCGCTACGGGCTGGAATTCCTCTTGCGGGAATTCAGAGACGTGCGCATCAGCGAAAGAAATTCGTGGGCCGAGGCGGTCAACGTCCTGGCCCCACGACTCGTCGTGGATAAGAGCAGGGCTTCGCGCATGGTCGCGCCCCTCTTCGTCTTCACGGCTTTTCTGAAACTGCCGCTCGTCCTGCTCCTCGGCAAACTCGTGCGCACAGACGCGATGACGACCGGCTACGTCGTGACCGCGAGCAAGTAAACTTTTTCTACGATGATTGAGTCGCCGGTACAGGCAAGTGTGGCAGAGGTCAATCGGGAGCTTGAGGCGGCCATAGACCCCTGGCTGGAGCACATGCGCTGGCGCGCGGACTTCGCAGAGTGGCGCGAGGGCAGACTGTGGCAGGAGAAAAAGCAACAAAACACGCTCAACCACCTGCGCTCGTTCCTGCGTTTCGCGGGCCGACCAGGCGACAACGGGAACGCCGCTGGCTCGCCGTCTTCGGACGTGTTGTCTGGACGGTTGATTCTTGATCTGGGCTGCGGGATGGGCGGCCTGACGACCGCGCTCGCGCTCTCCGGGGCGAGCGTGCAGCCGCTCGACTTCAATCCTCACTACTGCCGCATCACGCGGCTGCGCGGCACGCGCTACGGCCTGGACTTCTCGCCGGTCAACGCGGCGGGCGAGCATCTGCCTTTCCGTGACGGCCAGTTTGACCTGGTCGTCTGCATGGACGTGCTGGAACACGTACAGGACCCGGAGAAACTGCTCTCTGAAATCAGCCGCTGTCTCAAGCCTGGGGGCTTGTGCCAGTTGACCGCCATCAATCGTTTCGCCTTTCGCGACCCGCACTATCATGTGCGCTTCGTCAACTGGCTGCCGCGCAGCCTCTCGGAGCCGTACCTGCGTCTGGCCGGGCGCTCGAAAGATAACGCGCGCTTTGCCGACCGTCAGACTTTATCGGAGATGCACTATTACAGGTACGGCCAACTCGCAAAGCTCTGCGCGCGGCACGGCCTGGCGAGCCTGGCCGAGTCGGGCGAACTCAAATTAAAGAAGCGACTGACGGGCTGGAAGGGACTCTTGCAGCGCGGCGGTTTGCTCGGCCTCGCCTACAAAGCTTATCGCAGTTGTTACAAGAGCACTTACATTATCCTGGCCGTCAAGAAGTCTCAGCATGACCGGACACGATAAAGAGTTTCCTGCCGAAGAGAGTCGTGACCCTTCCCGGTCGTCCATGTCGCACAGGACGCTGACGGGAATGTTCTGGCTGCTCTCGGGCTCTGGCGTCCAGGCGTTGCTGCGCGTCGCCGTCATCGTCGTCATGGCGCGTCTGCTCGCCCCCGCGGACTTCGGCCTCGTCGCGGGTGCGCTGGTCTTCATAGATTTCGTGGAAGTCTTTTCGGACATGGGCCTCGGCCTGGTGATCGTGCAGCGCGCGGATTTGACAACGGAGCACGTCCGCACGGGCTTCACCCTCTCGGCCATTCTGGGACTCGTGTTCGCCGCGGGCATCTGGATAGCTGCACCCGGCATTGCGAGCATCTTTCGCATGGAGGGCATGACGACTGTCCTGCGCGCGATGGCCCTGGTCTTCCCACTCGACAGCCTTTCGCTCGTGGCGTCGGCGCTGTTGCAGCGCGATCTGAAATTCCGCACTCTGGCCGGGATTAGTGTCGTCGCCTACGTCGTCGGCTACGGGGTCGTGGGCGTGACTCTGGCCCTGCTGGGGTTCGGAGTCTGGGCGCTGGTCTGCTCGTATCTGGCACAGACGCTCATCGTCAGTCTGACGCTGTTAATCGTCAGACCGCACCCGAAGCGCCCGCTGCTCGACCGCCCGGCGTTAAAAGAGATGACTTACATGGGCGCGGGCTTCAGCGTGGCCCAAATCTGCAACTACATCGCGCTCAAGGGCGACAACGCGATTGTCGGCCGCTGGCTCGGCGCGGGCGCTCTCGGCCTCTATACACGGGCCTATGGTTTGATGACCATGTCCGTGACCATCTTCGGCAGCGCCTTCGACAGAGTGTTGTTCGCGTCACTGTCGAAAATCCAGCGCGAGCGCGAGCGCATGGCCGTAGCCTTCAGGCGCGGCACGGCGCTCGTCGCGCTTCTCATTCTGCCGACGAGCGCCGTGGCGTTCGTCCTCGCGCCCGAACTGATTCACGTCCTGCTCGGCCCGGCGTGGACCGGCGTGGTCGCCCCGTTCCAGATACTCGCCGTCGGGATGCTTTTTCGCACGAGTTACAAAGTGAGCGCGAGCGTCGCCAGGGCCACGGGCGCGGTCTACCGCAGCGCGTGGCGGCAGGCCGTTTACGCTCTGGCCGTGATAGCGGGAGCGCTCGTGGGCCAATTCTGGGGCGTGCCGGGCGTCGCGCTCGGCGTGCTCTTCGCGCTGGCAGTCTTCTTCCTGCTGATGGCCCAGTTGAGCGTCAAGCTCACCTCGATTACGTGGGGCGACTACGTTGGCGCACACCTGCCCGCAGCCTTTCTGACTTTGATGATTGGAGTTGAAGCCTGGGCTGTGGCGACGGCGCTCAGAGGCATGAATGCCCTGCCGGGGATTATTCTCCTGGCATCCGTCTCCGTCTCGCTTCTCACCTTCGTCATGCTTCTGCGCCTGAGTCCGAAACTGGTGCTCGGGGAGGACGGGCTGTGGGCGCTGTGCCGTATTGCCGAGCGAGTCCCCGCGAGATTCCTGCTGGTGGCGCGCTGGAAGAAGAACCTTGAGCGGGCGTTAATCTCTACTTGAAAACGGCGTTGATAGAACTGAACGAAAACGGAAACTCCGCGGGCGCGGTCGGGCCTGACGACGAGCGGGCGATTCAAGAGGCCGAGTACGAATTTCCGTATCACTACATCCCCACGCTGGACAACGGCAACTTCTCGCAGGTGAGAAAGCTGCGCTGGGGGTACGAGTATTTATCCTACCTGCGTTTCATTCTCTCGCGGCTGGAGAAGGTGGAGTTCGACTCGCTGCTCGACGTGGGGTGCGGCGAAGGAAGGTTCCTGAGCGAAGTCTTCAAGCGCTTCCCGGATAAAAAATTGATGGGAGTTGACGTTTCCGCGCGCGCCCTCGACTACGCGCGGCTACTCAACCCGCAAGTGAAATTTACCTGCGGCGACATTACAGACCCAGACCTCTTCGCGGAGCGGTTCGACGTTATCACCCTGATTGAGACGCTCGAACACATCCCGCCGCGAGTGCTTCCTGATTTCGTCCGGGGCTTGCGCCACTACCTGAAGGGCGGCGGCCGTTTAATCGCCAGCGTACCGAGCGAGAATTTGAAATTGAACCGCAAGCATTACCAGCACTTCAATCTTGAATCGCTGCGCGCGACGCTCAAGCCTCATTTCGTGGTGACGGAGCATTACTTCCTGAACCGCATCTCGCGGTGGGATAGATTGCTGGGGAAACTTCTGGTCAATAGATATTTCATCCTCAACGAGCCGCGCCTTTTGAACGCGCTTTATCGGCGCTACGAAAACAGCTTGTTGAATGCGCTTGAGTCTGACGGGAAGAGAATCTGCGTTTTGTGCCAGCCGGTATAGTCGAGCGCTAGTTTATCGCTTCATGAAAATCGGATTTGTTTACAGGGGCGACCCGCGACACAGGACGGCCAACCGCCTCTCCATGCTGAAGAACATCGCCGCCGCCCGCGGGCTCGGCCACGAGGTCGTCCTGATTACTCCGCGCGAGGGGATGTCTGCGGCCGAGGCTGCGTCGGCGCTTGAGACTGCCTGCGACGATTTCGGAATCGCGGAGAGGTTCCCGGTCAAGCGCATCCCCAGATTCGGTATCAAGGGGCGCGTCAAGCGCAGCTTCGATCTGCTGGCCGCAGCCTGGGCGCGAACGCAAGGGTTCGACCTCATCTGGAGTCGAGAGCTTTACGCCGCGCGTTACACTTCAGCCTTCGGGCTGAAGACCATCGTCGAGCATCATCATCCCTTCAACGAGCGCCAATCGAGAGTCGCGAAGCGTATGCTCAAGCGCGGCTCCTTCCGCGGCGTCGCGGCCATCTCGGGCGTCCAGCGTCGCCTTCTGACTGACGAAGGATGGCCGGAAGACAGGGTGATCATAGTTCACAGCGGAGTTGACCTGTCGCAGTTCGAGGAGGCCAGGAAAGCGAACGGGCACGCGCGCGCGCGTCTTGCCGCGCCGGGCCAGCGCGTCGTCCTCTACGCGGGGAGTCTTTACGCGGGCAAGGGCGGGGACCAGATTCTTCTGGCCGCCGCGCGCATGAAGGAGGCGAAGTTCGTCCTTCTCGGCGGGCGTGATTTTGAAGTGAAGCAATTGAAAGAGCAGATAGTATCTCGCGGCCTGAACAACGTCGAGTTGGTTGGCTACGTGCCCCACGCGTTGATACCCGAATACCTCTTCGCCGCTGACATTCTGATTGCGCCTTTCACGAAAGAGGGGCGGGACGTTGGCGGCAAGGTCATCATCCCTTTCGCCTCGCCCATCAAGCTGTTCGAGTACATGGCGGCGGGCAAGCCCATCGTCACCTCGAACATCGGGGCCATCCCCGAAATCCTGAGACACGAGGAGAACGCGCTGCTCACCACGCCGGGCAGCGTTGACGAGCTGGTTCACAACCTTTCGAGACTCTTGAGCGATGCGGCGCTCTCCGAGCGGCTGGGCGCTGCCGCGCTCAGCGACGCGCGCCTCTATTCGTGGGAGGAGCGCGTCGCGCGCGTCCTTGAGTTCGCAATCAGCCGGGCGTAGCTCTCGAATGTCTCGCACATGTCTGGAAACCACGCCCGGCCGACTGCGTCTCGAAGCCTTCCTGAGCCGCCATGCGACCGACGGCCGGACGCTCGAAATCGGGGCCGAGGACTCGACCTGTAAAAGCTGGTTTCCGCAACGGGTGGCGATTAACCTCGCGCTCAACGCGCACATAGACATTCAGGCCGACGCCTACCATTTACCGTTTCGTGATGAAGCCTTCGACGTGGTCCTTTGCACGGAAGTCCTGGAGCACATGCATACGCCCGCGCTCGCGCTTCTGGAGCTTCGCAGGGTCTTAAGGCCCGGCGGGAAACTGCTGCTCACGACTCCGTTCGCTTTCCCGATTCACTACGCGCCGACAGACTATTACCGCTTCACGCGTTTCGGCCTGACTCATCTTCTGGACGATTGGGAAATCGAGAGCCTGCGGGAAACGACTTCTGACGGCGCGGCGCTGGCGACTTACTTTCATCACTGGCTGTTGAAAAAAAAGGGGCTTCAGTGGAAACCGCCCAAGCTCGTCTGGTGGTGTCTCTGGCAGGTGTTGACGCGCTCTTACCGAAACGGGCGGCGAGAAGCGAGGCCGAATAAAGATTCGCACATGCCTGCGGGTTATCTGGTCGTCGCCTACAAGCCCGCGAGAGACGCTGGACGCCGCATGGAAATTTAGATGTTGCCGGCAGTGAAGAGACAATTTGAAGACGGAGCGAGGGACGTGCCCGTACGCGCAGCTCATGCCGAAGAAGCGCGCCTCCCTGTCGCATTCGTCGTGACGCAGAGTGAGAACTGTGCCAACGGCGGGGTCGAGAGTATTACGGAGGTGCTGGAACGCCTGCGCCGCGTGAAGCCCCTGGTCGTGACGCAGATGGAGACTGAGGCCAGCCGCCGCTGGCGGGACGCGGGCTCGGAGGTGCGTGTCTGGCCCATGCGCGCGCCGCGCCTGTCATCGTTGCTCAGTGCGAACCTGCGTATGTTCAGGCTGATTAACTCGACGGGCTGCCGCGTCGTTCATTGCAACGACATCCTGGCGCTCTGGCACACGTCCTTCGGGGCACGCATGGCCGGGGCGTCCGTGGTTTTCAACGTGCGCAACATCAAGCCGGAAGGGCAGCGCTACGGCTGGCGCTGGCGTGTGGCGCGGCGGGTCAGTAACCGCCAGCTTGTTCTGTCGAAAGAGATGCGCACGGCCCTCGCCCGCCGTCTCGGCCTCAAGGACTCTTCCGCGAGCGCGCGGGCGGACAACATCGAATACATTTACAGCGCGGTTGATTCGCTGCGCCTCTCTCCCGTCGGGGCCACGGAGCGCGCCGCGTTGCGCGAGAGGTTTGGGATAAGCGCGAGGGATTTCGCCGTGGGGTTTGTGGCGGCCTTCGAGCCTAGAAAAGCGCAACTCGACTTCATCAGGGAGGCCGCGCCACGGCTCAGAAAATCGCTCGCGCGAGCGCGCGTCTTCTTCGTCGGCGACTTCGCCCCCGACCGCGACGATTACGCGCGCGAGTGTCTGGCGGCCGTTGAGGAACTGGGGCTGGAAGAATCCGTTTCGTTCGTAGGCTACACGCCAGGCATTGCCGAGTGGTATCGCGCGCTCGATCTGGTCGTCGTGGCTTCGCGCAACGAAGGGCTGGCGAGGTGCATGATCGAGAGCCTCGCGTGCGGTACGCCCGTCGTCTCGTTCGATGTCTGTTCGGCGCGGGAGATTCTGGAAGCGGGCGAGTGCGGCGTGGTCGTCCCCTCCCGAAACTATGAGTTGCTGGCCGAGCGCATAACTGCTCTGGCCGAGCAGGCAGACGTGCGTCGGCGGCTCGGAGGCCGCGGCGTCGCGGTGGCAAGGGAACTGTTCGACCCGCTTGAGGTCGTGAGCCGCTACGAGCGTCTCTATTTCTCTTTGGCAGAGGGTTGAGGATGGAAGCAGTCGGGCGAATCAAGGCGGCGGATTACAGGTTGACGGCGGGGGCGGCGCGGAGTCTGCCCGAAAGCGCGGAGTCTGCCTTTCTCCCCGTGCACCTGCTCTACCGGGTCGCCCTCATCGCCATCTACGTCGTGATTCTCTTGACCATCGTCTTGAACGCTGAGGTCAATAAGAAGTCGCCGGCCTTCATCATGCTCTGCCTGGCACAGGTCTTTAACTTCGCCGTCATCCTGTTCCCCATCATCTTCTACAAGCCTTCGTTCGGCTGGTTTCATCCTCTGGTCTTTTACACCTGCCAGTATCTGCTCTTTCAATTCCGCAGCTTCGCCACTTACGTGCAAGGCATCAGCCGCCACAGGGCGCTCCCCGAATACAGCAGTGAGGACATAGTCCTGCTGGTCGCGTTTGCCCTGACGCTCCACGCCATCAGCACGCTCGCATACTATTTCGGCTTCTGGTTCGGACCAAACTTAAAAGTCCCGCGGAACCATTTTCGCCAGCCCAGTAACTTACCCGTCAAGGCCGTCGTCGTCGTCATCTTCTCCGTCCTGGTGTTCTGGACATACGTGGAAGGCCAGGGGGGCCTGGAAGCGCACCTGTTGTCGTGGCAGGAAGGCCGGCACGAGGCACTGGCCGGAGAATACTACTGGATTCTCTTAATCAAGTTCGCGGCGCTCGCCTCGCTCCTGTGGTTCGCCCTTAACCGGCGCGCCGTCTATCAGCCGCTCTTCTGGGTGTGTGCGCTGCTCTCCATCCTCATTAATTTTCTGGCGACGGGGTCGCGCGGAACGACCGTCTCTTTCTTCATCATAGGGATGCTGGTGTGGATGCTGCGCGAGAAAAAATTCGCCCCGACCAGAATCTTGCTGATAGGCATTCTGGGCGTGGTGCTCATCAGCTTCCTGGGCGATTTCAGGTCGAGAATCTGGAAGGGCGAACTTGCCCTGACCTCGGAGACAGAGGAAACGTCTCTCATCGAATATTTCGAGCAGGGGGCGGTGGAGTCTGCGGAGCGCGCCTGGGTCAGCAGCGGCCTGCTGCCCATCCTGGCGCGCGTCCCCGACGACGTGGACCTGTTGTACGGCAGTTCTTACGTGGCCTTTTTCACCATCCCGATTCCGCGAAGCATCTGGGCGGAAAAGCCCGGACAGATCGGCGGCCTCGTCGGCGAGACTTTCTTCAACTCGCCTTCGGGCACGCCTCCAGGCCCCATCGGCGAGGCTTACTGGAATTTTCACATCCCCGGCGTCATCTTAATCTTCTTTATTTTTGGCACATTCCATAAGTGGCTGGTGCAGAGCTTCGTCAAGTATCAACAATACCCGGCGGCAATTCTCATCTACCTGACCGTGCTTTTTACGCTCGACCCGAGCACGCCGGCCCTCATCGTTTGCCTGATGCTGGTCGTCCCGTTAATCATCCTGCTGCGCCTGACGGGAGCTTTATTCTTCACGCGGAGGAGCAGTCTGTGACTCTCCCAAACCTCGTCATCGCGGGTGCGCCGAAGTGCGGGACGAGTTCTCTCTTCAAGTGGCTCGCGGACCACACGGAGGTGTGTGGCGCGTCCGTCAAGGAGACTTTTTACTTGATGGACGAAGGGCACCCGCTGCTGAGAAAAAATTCCAACTTTCATCGCCACGGGCTGGAAGGTTATCGCGCGCACTTCAACAACGGCTCGAAGAAGTGCCGCATTCACTTCGAGGCGACCACGCACTACCTCTATCAGCGAACGGCGCTCGAAGTGTTGTCAGGGCTGCCTGAGCCGCCGCAAATCGTCTTCGTGCTCAGGAAACCGTCTGAGAGGGTTTACTCCTCCTTTCAATATTCTAAAAACAACCTGGCGAACGTCAGAAGCGACCTCTCGTTCTCAAGTTTCGTTGACGAGATCAGGAGAGACCCGGACAGTCAATTGATAGACGAGTACGCGGGCGAGAGCGCCTACGTGCTGAGGAACGACATACGCTACAGCCGTTACATTGAATACCTGTCCGCCTGGGTCGCGCGCTTCGGCAGCGAGCGCGTTCACGTCCTCCTCCTGGAAGAGATGAAGAGAGCCCCGCGCGCCTTCATGCAAGACCTCGCGCGGCGCGTCCGTATTGACCCGGCCTTTTACGACTCTTACGACTTTCCCGTGATGAACGAGACCGTCAACATCAAGCACCCGTCGCTGCACCGTCGCGTCAGGAAATTGAACGGGCTGGTTCCGCGCTGGCCGCTGAAGGGTTTGATGAAAAGTATCTACCTGAAGTCGCAGTCCGCGCAGACGGTCAACGAAAAGACGCCCGAAGATCGCAGGGCTTTGACTGAGTTGGAACAAGAATTCCGGCCATACAACCAGAGATTGGCTGAAGGTCTGGGACTGGACCTTTCGGCCTGGAATTAAGAAGCGTTGGTTTCCCAAGTTTCAGAACCCGAATCCGTCACGGCGCGCGCGCCGCGAGGTCCCAACGGTCACGCCGACTCGGCGGGCAGGCTTCGTGTGTTGTTCTTCACTTCGAGGCTCGGAGGCGGCGGGGCGGAGAAGCATTTGCTGCGGGTCGTCAATCATCTGGACCGCGCGAAGTTTCACGTCTCGCTGGCGCTGGTCAAACCGCGCGGCGAATTCGAGGCAGAGTTGTCCGCCGACGTGAGGAAGCATCACCTGAATCGCAGGGCCGAAGGCTCAACCACCGTCCGCATGTTTCGGTCCATCAAACCTCTGCGCCGAGTCATTCGAGAAGAGCGGCCCGGCCTCATCTTCTCCGTGATTGACCTCGCCAACCTCGTCAACATCACGGCCGGGTACGGGATGGCTGACAGACCCAAGATTGTTTTGGGCGTGCAGACGCCGCCCTCCATAGCTTACGGGCACTCGCGTCATCCCGTCTCAAGGTTGATGCTGCGCCTCATCCCGCGCCTCTATCCGAGGGCGGACCAGATTGTCGCCCTGTCGAAAGGGGTCGCCGCAGACCTCGTCTCGTTGTCGCCGCGCATGGGTGACCGCATGACGGTCATCCACAACGCGGGCATCGAAGAGGAAGTTTTGGAGAAGGCGAGGGAGAGAGTCCCCACGGGCGAATTGCCTGACGCCCCATTGATTGTCGCGTGCGGAAGATTGAAAGCCATGAAAGGTTTTTCAACGCTGCTCGACGCGCTTGTGGAGGTGCGCAAGTCGGTCGCTGCTCACCTGTGGCTCATAGGCGAGGGAGAGCAGCGTCCCTTTCTTGAAAAGAAGATTAAGCGTCTGAGGCTCAGCGACTGCGTGCGCCTCCTGGGCTTTCAACAAAACCCCTTCAAGTACATGGCTGCGGCAGACCTCTTCGTCCTTTCGTCGAGCTTCGAGGGGTTCGGCAACGTGATTGTCGAGGCGATGGCGTGCGGCGTGCCGGTGGTCGCGACTGACTGCCCCTTCGGCCCTGGGGAGATTATCGCAGACGGCGAGAACGGCATTCTGGTCGCGCCCGACAGCGCACGCGCGTTGACAGACGGTATCTTGCGCGTGCTTCTGGACGAAAAATTAAAAAAGAGGCTCGCACGCGGCGGGACGATGCGCGCGCACGATTTCGACGCGCGAGCTATCAGTAGAGCTTACGGAGAGCTGTTCCTTCATGTCGCGGGCTCGGGGGCCTCCGAAACAAGAGTCGGACACAGGGCGGTGACAGAATGATCCTGCAATCGTTATGTCTGCACACGGAGAAGCTGCACGACGACCGCGTGTGGCGTCGCCTGCAAAGTGCTCTGGACGAGTTGGACCGGAGGCACAGGAAGATCACTTTCCTCGTCTACCCGCTGCGCTCAATCACGGCCGGCCGAAACATTCGCCAGCGCGTCGCGGAACTCGCAGAGCGTGGGCACGAAGTCGGGCAGCACACACATTTCTATGCGGGGAGCGTGACAGAGAGGCCGCACAAGCGTAGCGACCTCAGCGACAGGAATGTGCGCGAGTGCATCACGCGCGACTATGAATGGCTGAAGGAATGTGGGACAGAGCCGCAAGGTTTTTGCGCGGGCAACTTCATGATGACCGAGACGGCTTTTGAGACGTTGGCCGAACTAGGCTTCCTCTACGACTGTTCGGCGCGGATGCCCTGGGAGCGAAATAATTTCGAGGCTCCGCACCCCTGGCTTGAGGGCGCGGAGGTCCGCGAATTCAACGGGCGCTCGCTCGTGCTGCTGCCGAACACAGAGTATCTAACGCTCCCGCAGTTCCTGCTCCCGCGCAGGCGTAACCGCAAAGCCAGGCTCGCCCTTGAGCGCGGTTTTTATCAACTCGTCGTGAATCACGACTATGACCTGCTGCGCTGGAAAGTCTGGTACGGCTTTCTGGGCCAACTCAGGCGCAGGCAGGAGATGAAGACAGTCGGTCACCTGGCGGAACTCTGTTTGGGGCGAGGCAATGGAGGATAAGGCACTCACCGCGGAGAAGTTCACGGCGCTCTCACGCGGCTGGTCCGAGCATAAGTACGGCGACCCGGCCGCGTTCATGAAGCGGCGCGCGGCGCTCGTCCGCCACTGGGGCACGGCTTTGCGTCCGGGCGACCGCCTTCTCGAACTCGGCTGCGGCGACGGCGCGCTCTCCTGCCTGCTCGCGCGCGAGGGCTTTGAGGTAACGGGCGTGGACATCTCGCGGGGGATGATTGAAGAGGCGCAGAGGCGCGCGGATAGGGAAGCGGTCGAGGTCAGCTTTGAGCTTGCGGATAGCGACCACTTTGAAGTCGCGGAGCCTTACGACGGCGTCGTCTCTTTTATGGGCGCGTTCTTCACTTACCTGGAAAATCCCGCGAGGTTCATAGAAACAATCCAGCCGTTCGTCCGCAAGAAGATAATCCTGGATTGGAACTTTCACAGCCCGTGCACGTTCGTCGAGGCCGCCGAGATGATGCGGGGCGCGGGGCTCCAACGAATCGAGTGGCGGCCCTGGTTCGTGCCGTACACGACCGTCGCCCCGCCCGCTGCCCGTCTCCGCGGCTGGGTCGAAGGGCGGCCGAATTTGTCGCTCCTTCTGCTCAACCTGAAGCGGTGGCACTACACGATCTATCTCAAGGGCGAGAATGGTGAGGCCTCTGTTCCGGCGCGCGCTGGCGCGGGACGCGAGCAATTTCACGGCAACCGTCTGCCGGGGAGCTTTCTTCAGCGCTCACTCGTCAAACTCGGTCAGGTCACAAGGTAGCGAAAACCTCAGTTCAAGATTTGATAATACGAAGAGGGAAAGCAGAACCGACCCCGATATATGTTTGAGACCCCATTGTTTTGGGCCTTATTACTCGTCACGGCGGCCGCTTTCCACATCACTTCCAATGAGCAGGTAAGAATCAGAGCGATGATGCTGACGCTGGCGAGCGTCAGCGCTCTCATCTTCGTCGTCAGACTTAATCCGGTATGGGTTCTTTTTCTCGTCGCGGCTGCCGTTTGGATTGTCATCGGCCTCAGGTGGACGCGGCCGTTGGCCGGAAGGCGCACGTACCTGGCCTCTTTCCTGGTCTTTCTGCCCGTACTCATTCCGTGGGTGCTGGGAAAACAGGCCGTGGCTTTGGACTGGCCGCCGCTACGCCTTCTCTATTTCGTAGGGTTCTCCTTTTATCTGATTAAAGCCTGGACGCTGATTAGAGATTATCATGAAGGTCGCATCGAGCAGATTGATCCCCTCGTGGTGCTGGCCTACTTTCTCTTTTTCCCGGCCTACATCGCCGGGCCGATGCATTTCTACAACGAGTTTGAAGGAAGCGTCCGCCGTCCACTCGGGCTTGACGGCGAGGCGCTGGTTGACGTGGTCTTTCGCCTCCTGCTGGGCCTCGTCAAGATTAAGCTCATCGCGGCGCTCTTTCTGCCCGTCAGTCTGGAGGCCGTCAGAGAATCAGGGGTGGTGAGCATGCGCCGTTTTGGTATCGGCAGCTTTGCTTATTCAGTCGTCATCTGGGCGGACTTTTCCGGCTATAGCGATCTGGCGATTGCGACCTCGCGGCTGGCCGGAATCTACACGCCGGAGAATTTTAATTACCCGTACGCGGCGGCCAACATACGCGAGTTCTGGCAGCGATGGCACTTGACCTTCAGCCGCGTGCTGATGAGTTACGTCTTCGTCCCCGTCTCAAGAAGACTGCGAGCGGCCTTCGGCCCGCGAGGCCGCGCGCTTTTGATTGCGTCGTTGCTCCTGACGTTTCTCTTCTGCGGCTACTGGCACGGGCCGACGTTGAACTTTCTGCTGTGGGGGCTTTATCACGGCGTTGGGATAGTCGTTTACGACCTTTACAGGCGGGGCGCGAACAAACGGCGTCTGAAGAGAAATGGAAAGCCGTTGTTTCCTTACGCTGAACCTTTA
>DATFCB010000734.1:0-3862 GCA_035253525.1 Pyrinomonadaceae bacterium
CCGCCGACGGCTGGAAGATAGCCAACGCCGCTTCGACACTCGAATTCAACTGCGGGCAAAAACAATAGCCCCACGCCGAAGCCCTGAAAAGCCTGAGGGTGCCTGAAACACCCTCAAACGAGGAAGGGCCGTCATAGCGACGGCCCTTTGAGTCACTGATTTCTTTGGTGGAGCAGAGGAGGGTCGAACTCCTGGCCTCCGCATTGCGAACGCGGCGCTCTGCCAACTGAGCTACTGCCCCACGCGCGATACGGAATGATAGGGAGCGCGTGAGCGTGTGTCAAGGCGATGGCGCGGTGTCCGCGCTCAGTAAGTGAGGCGGAGGGCGAACTGTATGTTGCGTGGGCCGCCGCCGCCGAGGAAGGGGTTGCCGATGCCTACGTCGGGTGTGACGGTGATGGGCAGAAAACCTGTGCCGCGTCCCGTCACGGGGTCTATGCCGTTGAAGCTCGCGTCGGCAGCGAAGCCTGGGAGCAGCGGCGAGGCGAAGTTCGGGTGGTTGAAGATGTTGAAAACTTCGGCGCGAAATTGGAGCTGCACGCGCTCTGTGATCGGCGTCGTCTTGAAGATCGAGAAGTCGAAGTTTTGATAACCCGGCCCGCGCAGGGAGTTCCGGCCGAGGCTGCCGAAGTGCTGCGTGCCCGGAATGCAGAAGGCCGCGCTGCCGTCGCTGTTCGGGTCCTGCGCGAGCGTGCACGGCACGGCGAAGGCCGACAGGTTCAGAAAATTGTCCGGCGTGCTCGTGCCCGCGTAGGGGTCGCCGACCAGGTCAGGGCGCGGGAAAAATTCGCCCGTGCCGTTGTAGTCGTCGAACAGATTAACGTGGAACGGGCTGCCGCTCCTGAGCGTCAGGATGCCGTTCAACTGCCAGCCGCCGCCGATGCGTGGGTGGCTCTTGATGAGGTTAGGCAGTTCGTAACTGAAGGTGGCGACGAAGCGGTGGCGTACGTCGAAGTTGGAGTTGGCGCGCTCCAGGTCCGTACGGAAACTGTTGTCAGGCTGTGTGGCGTTGGCGACGTAATCCTGCCCGTCCGAGGCGTTGTCAATCGAGTGCGACCAGGTGTAGTTGATGGTCGAAGTGAAGCCGCGGCGCTGGCGCGTCGTCAAACTCGCCTGCAACGCGTTGTAGCTTGAGCTGGCCGTCGTCTCAAGCTGGTTGACGTAGAAGAAGGTGCCGCCAGAGGGCGCGAAGGGGCCGTTGTCGAACGGGCGCGCGGTGGAAACAGCCGGGTTGACAGGCTGGTTGATGTCG
Organism: Pyrinomonadaceae bacterium; assembly: GCA_035253525.1. Lineage (GTDB taxonomy): Bacteria > Acidobacteriota > Blastocatellia > Pyrinomonadales > Pyrinomonadaceae > QHXM01. The sequence continues at coordinate 1,253 of DATFCB010000734.1, forward strand.
CGGTAGCGGAACAGTTTTCTCCCCTGCGAGCCGACGTAGCCGACTTGCAAGACGACATCTCTGGTCAGCTCCTGCTGGATGTTGAAATTAAAATTCTGCACGTAGGGCGTGCGCAGGTTGCGGTCAACGGCGAAGACATCGGAGTCCAGGAAGTCCGTGAAAATTGGCACACCGGGTTGAATCTGCGCGACGGTCGAGAAGGAGAAGAGGACGGGCGCGGGGCCGACGGGGTTGTAGGCCGGGCCGGGGTTGAAAGTGTTGAAGGGTAGTTGGCCGACGAAGAAGTCCTGCGAGTAGGCGTCGTAGAAGAGCCCCCAGCCCGCGCGCACGACCGTCTTGCCTTTGCCCGTCACGTCCCACGCCAGCCCGACGCGTGGGCTAAAGTTGTTGAGGTCGCGGCGATAGAGCGTGTCCAATCCGTTCGTGCCCACGAGCACGAGGCCCAACTGCGGGTCGAAGTTACTCAAGAGCCCGTTCTTCTCGTCAATGATGCCGAAGTAGTCGTAGCGCAGGCCGAGGTTGAGCGTCAGCCTACGGCTCGCGCGCCAACCGTCCTGAATGTAGAGCGCGTGCGAGTTCTGAAAGGTCTTGCGCTCGGAGTCGCCGCGCGCCGCGCGCCCGCCGCTCAGAGTCCCGGAGAGAAAATCCTCTAGCGAGGCGAAGTCGAGTCGGCCGCGGTAGCCCGCGTCGAAGAAGGCGTCAACGAAGGTGCGGCGAAATTCGTAGCCGAACTTCAGATCGTGCCCCGTCAGTTTCCAGGAGAAGTTGTCTATGAAATGCCAGTTGGTATCCACGCGCGCGCGCGGCACGGAGAGAGTCGCGCCGAGCGACGCGAGCGCGGAGCCGAAGTTCGGGTCATTGCGAATGCGTATGAAAGGGAGGCCGAAGTCGCGCTCGCTGGTGACGCCTGTGTTGAGGCCGATGGAGCGCGGGTCGAAGTCCTGGTCCTCTGGGAAGAAGCCCTCGTCGAAGCGGTTGTAGCCGAAGCGCACTTCGTTGACTTTCGTCGGGGAAATAATCTTCAAATACGAGAGCGAGACGAGGTGCACGTTGGTCGGCGTGACGGTGTTGAAGCCGGGCAGGACGTTGCCCGCCAGGAGAGCGAGCGGGAACGACTGGTTGCTCGTCCCGTAAAAGTAGCGGCCCGTCAGTTGATTCCGCTCGTTGAACGAGTGGTCAATCTTGCCTATGAAGCTGTCCACGTCGTTTAAGGCGCGGGTCGTGACCAACACGTTCGGGTTCGGGTCAAACAGGGGGACGGGATTGTTCACGGCGGGCCAGGGGTTGCGCGCGAGCAGTTGCGCGATGACGGGATTGGTCGCACCGCCGAGCGCGGCTATCTCGTCAGCCGTGGGCACGCGCGCCACCGAACTCAAGCCGACGCGCTCGCGCTGCCCTTCGTAGGCGACGAAGAAAAAGGTCTTATTGCGGACGATTGGCCCACCGACGGAGAAGCCGAACTGGTTGTTGCGGAAAGCGGTCTGCGGGGTGGGCTCGCGGTTGAAGACGTTGCGCGCGTCGAGTTTGTCGTTGCGTATGTATTCGAAGAGCGAGCCGTGAAAGTCGTTCGTGCCGGACTTGGTGACGAGGTTGACTATCGCGCCGGAGTTGCGGCCGAACTCGGCCTCGAAGTCCGCCAGCACCGCGGCTTCGGCAATCGCCTCGACGGGCAGGATGGTGGCGGGCGTGCCGAAGACGCCGGCCTCGTTGATGGCCGGCAGGTTGCGATAGCCGTCGTTCATGTCCGTGCCATCTAAGAGGTAGTTGTTCGAGCGCCCGCGGTTGCCGTTTGAGCTGAAGAGGCCGAACGAGCCGGGCGAGTCGGTCGCGCCCGAAGGGTCGCCGGTCGCGCCGGGGACGAGCACGAGGAATTTCGTGAAGTCGCGCCCGTTGACGGGCAAATCCTGGACCTGTCTGGTCGGGATGGTTCCGCCGAGCGTGGTGTTGGTCGTCTCGACCTGCGCGGCGGGCGCGACCGTGACGACCGTGTCAACGCCGGCCAGCGACATCTCGACATCGACGCGGCGCTCCCCCGCGACCTCCACGACTGCGCCGGTCACCTTCGCGTTCTGAAACCCTGTCACCTGCACCCTGATTTCATACGTCCCTGTAGGCAACTCAGCGATAGTGTAGTTGCCGTCCGCGTCCGTCACGGTCGAGCGCATGATGCCCGTCCCGGTGTTGACCGCCATGACGTTCGCGCCCGGTATCACGGCCCCCTTCGGGTCGGTCACTGTGCCCAGGATAGTGCCGCGGAAAGTCTGCGCCGAGAGCGGGAAGACGCACGCGAGCGAAAAGAGCAGGAGCAGGGTGAAGCGAGGAGAGAGGTTGCGGCGGTAAGTTTGTTCAGTCACGGGACGGTCAGCCTCCTATCAGGATGAGAATCTGATTCAGCTTCCCCCCCGGCTCGGAGTTTCTATGACTGAAAGCCTGGATTAGTTCGCGGCCGATATTACAACAACAGAGACGAATTTGAGAATGATTACTTAGAAAGCATTAACTCAACCCTTTGCGCCTTTGCGACTTTGCGTGAGATGTTTTGGATTTTTCACGCAAAGTCGCAAAGGCGCAAAGGGGGTTGAGCTTTCTTAGCTCTGCTTCAGGTTGTTC
>DATFCB010000735.1:0-10156 GCA_035253525.1 Pyrinomonadaceae bacterium
GACGCTCTTCCGCATCGGCGAGCGCGTCCGCCTGAGCATCGAGTCGCCGCGCACGGGCTACCTTTATGTGATCGACCGCGAACAATATGCGGACGGCACATTCAGCGAGCCTTCCGTAATCTTTCCGACGTTACTGGCACGCGGCGGCGACAATCGCGTCAGCGCGGGCGTCCTCATAGAGATTCCGGGCCAGGATGATCGCCCCCCGTATTTCAACCTCACGCGCCACCGCGCCGATCAGGTCGGCGAGCTGCTGACCGTGCTGGTCACGCCGCAGCCCATCACAGAGATTAAGATCGGCCCCAAGCAACATAAGCTCTCTCTCGATCAGCTCAAGAGGTGGGAGAGCGAGTGGGGAGCGCAGGGGTTCGAGTTGTTCGAGATGGAGGGCGGAGCGGGTGCGACGTGGACGGAAGAGGAGCGCAGCGCTGCGGGCCGCGGCGGGCGCTCTTTGACGCAGGAAGAGCCGACGCCGCAGACTATCTACCGCGTTCGCCTTAAGCCCGGCGCTCCCATGCTGGTCACAGTGCCTTTGCGCTACGGCTCCGGCGTCGAGCCATGACAAGCGAGTGTCGCTCTAAGCCTTTCAGGCAGTCGCCCGCCGTTTATCATCAATAGTTAAAGTATTTTCCGCTTGACAGCCTTTGCGGCTTTCGCTTAGTATGCGCCGTCGTTTCGAAGGCAGGGCTTTTCCCTTAAACTCGCCCACGCTCGTTCGATTTGCAAGCGTTACAGTATGAAGTATCGTTTTTCCCTGTTGGTCTGTGTGTGATGAGTGCGGTGTTTTGCTGCCGCGTTCTACATCACGTGCAGGCTTTTTTGTGTTGTTTGTTTCCGTGTTGCGCCCCTACAAGAAAAAGCGCGTCCGGCTCACAAGCATTAACCTCAAGTCGGCGCAGAAACTCTCAGTCAAGAGCTTTTCTCGCCTTTGCTTTATCGAATCGTTAGGAGGATTCGTTTGCTATGTCTAGAATAACCGGCAAGGTCAAGTGGTTTAACAACTCGAAGGGCTATGGCTTCATTGAGCAGCCCGGCTCTTCGGACATCTTCGTTCACTACAGCGCCATCCAGGGCGACGGCTTCAAGACCCTCGAAGAGGGCCAGGAAGTCGAATTCGAGGTCACGCAGGGTCCGAAAGGCCCGCAGGCCGAGAAAGTGACCAAGATGTAAGCATGCTCCCCGGCTTTCGCAGTAAAGCCACTGACCGCTTCCGGTCATTTGAGTCCGCGAAGCGCAAGTCAAAAAGAGGGCGACAGCTTGAATGGCTGTGGCCCTCTTTTCTCTTTCGATTTATTTGTTTCACTCACCTTTAGCTTTGAAGCTCACGCGCCCTCCCTCAACATCTATCGAGAAACGTACGCGGTCGCAGCCCGTGCGTTCTTTCAGAGTGTCCGTCTTGGTGGCAATCAGGTGGTGGAAGCGCGGGAACGAGAGGTCGTCGGTCGGCTCGCCACACTTCATCTTCGCCTCTATGAGCGCGTCATAAAGCTGCTTGACCGTGGGCACGTCCCTGTGTGCGTCGTCGCAGATGAAGGTCTGCGCCGCCTCGCGTTGGCTCGCCTCGTCGCGGGCGTTGGCACGCGCGGCCTGCGCCGCGTCGCGCCCCTCCTCGCGCCCCTGCATCGTCCGCCGCCACAGCTCGCGAAAAGAGGTGTAGCGCGCCGTCAGCGAGTTGAACAGATAGCGCTGCGCGAATGAGAGCGTGCGGTCATCGCCGAGGCGCTTGAACATCGTCTCGATGCGGCTCTTCGTGTCGTAGGGCGGGCGCTTGGCCGCGCCGTTGAAATAGATGTCGAACTCTATCTTGAGCCGGCGGATGTCTTCGTCGAGCCGCTTGAGCTGCTCGTCAACGGTCGGCTGGTTGTCAGCGGCCGCCCCGCCGCGCTTAGACTTCTGCAAAGCCTTACGCTGCTCGGCCTGGCGCGCGAACTTGTTCTCACGAATCGGCACTGCTCCTCATCTCCTTACCGCCGGCCGCGCGCTGGAAGCCTGCGCACCGGCCGACACAATCGAGTCTAGGCGTTTTGAAAGCGGCGTGTCAATAACGATATTTTTGAGCGTTAAGACGGCCGCATCTCATCGGCCGTCTCTCGCCGGTTCGATTGTCCGGGCCGTAATGTGATACGTTTGCACTCTTAAAGAACTGCCATGTCGAAGCAGGAGACATCAAGATCGAGGCTACTACTACTACTGCGCGCGCTCCCTTCCGTTGACGCGCTGCTGCGCACGGAGCCTGCGCGCGCTCTGCGCGACGCGGTCGGCGCGCGACAGCTTACGAGGCTCGCGCGCGCCGTCACGGACGAGCTGCGCGCGAGCCTGCTGGCGGAAACGTCTCCTGATGACAACGGCGACGGCGCGTCCTCGCGCGAAGCGCTACTTGCGGAAGCCGCGCGCCGTCTTGAGCGCGCCGCTCGACGCGAGAGCGCGCGAGGCTTGCGCCGCGTCATCAACGCGACGGGCGTGGTGCTGCACACCAACCTCGGGCGCGCGCCTCTCTCCGAACGTGCGCGCCGCGCCGTCGCGGATGAGGCCGCGCGCTACTGCGCGCTCGAATACGACGTGGAGACGGGCAAGCGCGGGCCGCGCGGGGGCCGCGTCGAGCAACTGCTCGCGGAGCTGACCGGCGCTGAGGCCGCGCTCGTCGTCAACAACTGCGCGGCAGCCGCGCTCCTAATCCTCACGGCGCTCGCGCAGGGCGGCGAGACAATCGTCTCGCGCGGCGAGCTGGTGGAGATCGGCGGCGACTTTCGCGTCCCAGATGTGATGGCCCAATCCGGCACGCGCATGGTTGAAATTGGCACAACCAACCGGACGCGCCTTGCAGATTACCGGCGCGCGTTGACGGAGAACACGCGGCTCGTCATGCGTGTCCACCCGTCCAACTACCGCATCGTCGGATTCACTTCTGTGCCAACTCTCTCGGAGCTGGCCGGCCTCGCGCACGAGGCGGGACTGCTGCTTTACGAAGACGCCGGGTCCGGCGCGCTACACGACCTCAGTCCCTACGGCCTCTCGGGCGAACCCGTCATCTCAGAATCCGTCAGCGACGGGGCCGACATAATTTCTTTCAGCGGCGACAAACTGCTTGGGGCGGCGCAGGCCGGTCTCATCATCGGCCGCCGCGACATCGTCGAACAATTACGCAAGCACCCGCTTTATCGTGCGCTGCGCGCGGACAAGCTCGCGCTCGCCGCGCTCGAAGCCACGCTCGAAGCCTATGGCCGCGCCGCTGCCGCGAGTGAGGTTCCGGCGCTGCGTATGCTCGCCATGACGGCCGACGAGATCAGGCGACGCGCACGCTCCCTGCTCTCGAAATTGCGCCGGCACGCGGGCGCGCTCCGGGCCGAAATCGTCGAAGGCCAGTCGGCCGTCGGCGGCGGCTCAGCGCCCACGACGCACCCGCCCACGGCGCTCGTCGCCCTGACGCACGAGACCCTTTCGGCCGAAGCCCTGGACGAAGCCCTGCGGCTCTCGCGCCCGCCCGTCATCGCCCGCATCCAAGAGGCACGCGTCCTCTTAGACCTCAGAACCATCGCCGAAGACGAGGAGCGCGAACTCCTCGCAGCCTTAAAAGCCCTCTCCGCCTGAAAGCCTTTTCCTCCGATTTCCCTTAGTTTCCTCTAAAAAATGGCTCTTTATTAAACAATGCCTTTCATTGTATAATTCACCTCGGACGCTTTTGCCGGTCGTGCAAAGCGCATAACTTCTTAACGAGAACTCGCCATCCTTCCGGCCTCTATCAGCTTGAAAAACAGAACTTCTTCACGCACCTTAATCATCTCACTGGCGCTGGCGCTCTGTGCCTCGGCGGTCGTCTCGCTTCTCTGGGTGGTGGGCGTGCTGGCCTCCGTCCAGGCCGCGTTCCTGCTCCCGCGCGCGTCGGAAATGAATTTCCCGGCCGCGCCGGAGATGTGGCTGGGCGTGATGATGATTTTCGCCGCGGGGTTGAGCGCGGGCTTCGCCGTCGAGCGCGCGGGTGCCGGACGCATCTTGCCGTATCTCTGCGGCGGCCTGCTGGTCCTGGCCGGCGCGAGCTTCGCCGTTTCCAGGTTTCTGCACATTGACGTGGCGTTTGCGCCGATGGCGCTCTCCGCGTTGCTTGCGGCATCGGCCGTCCAACTCAGACGCCTGTGGATGATTGACTCCACACTCACGCGCAACGTCAAGGGCGCGACCTCGCAGGCCGACCGGCTCGAAGGCGGCTCGTCCAACGAGCGACTGATGAGCGGGCTGAGACTCCTTGAGACTGTGCTGCCGCTGGACGAGGCAGTGATTTTCCAGCCGGACGAGAACAATCACCTGGCCCCGGCCGCGCGCCTGCGCTCTTCTTCGAGCAGCGGCCCGGAGGCCGGGCGCAACTCGGCCTGGCGCGAAGGCGTCAACCTGTGCGAGCGCGCCATACAGTTCGGCCAGATGGTAGCCACGACCAGCGAGGACGAAAACGCGCCCGCGAGCGTCGCGCTGCCGCTCAAGCATGAGGGCCGCGCACTCGGCGCGCTGCTCGTGCGCCTGCGCGAGAGTTTCGACAAGAGCGACTGCCCGCTGCTGCTGGCCGTAGGCGAACAGCTCGCGCGAAACTTTCAGCGCGACGAGGCGCGCAAGCTCGCCGTTCCCAGAGATTTTCTGACGATGATTTCCGCGCGCGCCGCCGAGAGCCGCCTCGAATCTTTCGGCGTGGCTTCAGGGCTCCTGACCGAGCAGAGGTTCGGGGCCGAAGTTCTCTCCGAGGCTTCGGACGGGCACGCCGTCGCATACCTTGACGGCACGCTCGCCTACGTCAACCCGCCGCTCCTGAGGGCCGCGCGCCTGAGTGAAGCGGAGGCGCGCGCGCTCAACCTCTTCGGCCTTTTGGACCGTTTCCGCGCGGGCGTCTTCGACGAGCCTTCCATCGCGGTGCGCCGCGTCCTGCAAACGGGCGACGCCTACGAGCGCGAGCTGCACTTCAACGAGAGCAACCAGACGCTTGAGCTGCGCATTGCGCTGGTCACTGGGCGTGCGGAAGAGAAAGAGTCCAAGCCGCACCCGCTCTGCCTGGCCGTCACCGTGCGCGACGTGACGCGCATCAAGGAGTACGAGAAATTAAAGAGCGACATGATCTCGCTCATGTCGCACGAGCTGCGCACGCCGATTACTTCAATCAACGGCTTCGCCGAATTGTTGATGAACGACGAGACCATCCCGGCGGAGTCGCGCGAATTCCTCTCGATCATCAACAACGAGTCGCAGCGCCTCTCGCGCATGATCAACACCTTCCTGGCCGTCACGCAGCTCGAAGCCGCGGACAAGCAGGAGGTCTTGAAGATTCCGCTCAGGCTGGACGACGTGGTCAAGGAGACCCTGGCGAGCCTGCTGCCGGTGGCGAAGAGAAAGCGTATACGGCTGGTCGAGCAGCCCTCGCAACGGCTCCCGCCCGTCGCCGCCGACCGCAGCCTGATTACGCAAGTCGTCACAAACCTCGTGGGCAACGCCATCAAGTACAGCCCGGAGAAGACGGTCGTCACCGTTTCGACCGCACTCGAAGCCGACACCGTGCGGCTCTGCGTGGAAGACAGAGGCTACGGCATCCCGCCCGAAGCTGTTGACCGCGTCTGGGAAAAGTTCTACCGCGTCGCGCGCGACGGCCAGGAGAAGGACGAAGAGTCCACGGGCCTCGGCCTCTCCTTTGTGCGCGAAGTCGTCGAGCAGCACGGCGGCACGGTCGCGCTCGAATCCGAAGTCGGACGCGGCTCCAAATTCAGCTTCACCCTCCCAAGACTGTAAACGACCTAACGCGCGTTCTTAATCTCTCACCGAAGGAGACAGACCCGTATGTCCACTCGCAATTCGTTTTCCGCGAAGCTTCTTTGCGCGCTCGCGGCCCTGTGCCTGCTCGCGAGCGCTTGCTCCACCAAAGAGCCAGCCGTCCTCACGCAGCCGCAGGTGGCAGAACTCCTGCAAAAATGGGACGCGGCCCAGATGAATGACGACATAAAGGGCGTCACCGCCTGCCTCTCTCCGAAATTGCGATACAAGCTGACGTTCAAAGGGTTCGGGCCGATTGAGACCAAGACGGGCGATTATCGGGAATACATAGAGTCTACGAAGATAGGCTTCGACGCCGGGCAGTCGCTCAGCACTAACCGGACGATGGGTGCCATCGGCGTCCAACCGGACGGCCAGAGCGCGTCCGTGATTGGCGAGGTTCATTACTCCATGACCGTCGAGGGCAGACTTTACCGCACGGTGTCAACGGGCACTATGACCGTCGGGATCGAAGACGGCCGCGCCGTCTTCACCGCCATTGACCAGCTCGTAGAGCCTGACTACGAAGGTCGCCCGGTGTTCGACACAACGAGGAACTAGCCTGCCCGCCGTCACCTCTCAAGCCTTACTCAATTAAATATGCGGTTGATCGTGCCGCGGCAGTTTTTCGCGCCGCAGGAGCAGCGCTTGGTGTCCGGGTGGAGGGTGGAGATGTAGTCCACTGTGATCTCTTCGCCGGGGCGGATGTCGCGCAGGGCGTAGAACTGTACGTGGCCGTAGACGATTTTCATGTAGGCGTTGGGCTCGCACGAGTGGTTGATGTAGTGCGTGCCGTTGCCGCCGCGACTGCCGTCGAGGCTCCACTTTTCGTCGAGCGCGCAGATGCGCAGCACGCGCCGTTTGGCCCTGCGATTCGCCTCCGCGTCCGGGATGCGCTCGCCCGTGTAGTCCGCGATTTTTTTACGGCGCGGGAAACTGACGGTCGCGAAACACCCCCGGCCGTTGATGCTCGATTTTTTGATAGCCAGGCCGTAAGCGAGTTTCTGTTTCATGGGTGATGAAACTTATTTGAGCTTGAAGCTACGGGCAATGCCGTCGGTCTGGTTGCGTATCAGCAGGAGCTTGTCGCCCAGTCCCGTGAAGCGCAGCACATAGACGGTCCGGTTGTCGGCTTGCAGGTAGTAGACGCGCCCGGCCATCTTCTTGCCGCCGGCCGTGTACCCGTAGCCGAAGGTCACGCCGCTCAAACGCCCGGCGAACTTCTCTTCCTTGCCCTCGACGTAGCCGGTCTGGAAGCGCAGCTTCTGGTCCTGGTCGCGGCGCGCGATGTCCGCGGCGGTGGTGCCGGCCTCGACGACTTCTTTACGGATTTTGAGGTAGCCGTCGTTGCGGTCGCCGTAGATGAACTCGGCGTGCTCGTGCAGGCTGTCCGGCTCCTGCATGACTTTCCAGCGCGTGGAAGGGAGTTCCAGCGTGTAGTCCGCGTTGGCGCTCGAAAAAGTCTCCTGGGCCGCGGCTGCGGAGGCGAGCGCGAAGATCGAGGCGAGGGCGAAAAAGATGGTCAGGCGTCGCATTGGTCTAGCAAACTCCTCTTCAATGATTGCGGGTCAATGATAACGTTTCCGTGGTCATGGGCGAAAGTTAAAATTGTCTGGAGAGAGCTAAAAGTCGAACTTTCAGATGCGTGCGCGGCTGAACGCAGTTGTCCGTCAGAGGCGATTGACCGGAGGCACAGCGGGAGAAAACATAGAATTTCCGACGGCAAATTTGAGATTTCAAATTCCGAATCTGAGCTTGTTTTTCTCTTTGTGTCTACGCGGTTAAATTTACTGAGCGGCGAGCGCGGCGCGTTGGGCCTGCACGAGCTGGCCGATGCCACGGCGCGCGAGTTCGAGGAGACTGTCCATCTCCTCGCGCGTGAACGGCGCGCCCTCGGCCGTGCCCTGCACTTCGATGAAGCGCCCGTCGCCCGTGCAGACGACGTTCATGTCAACCTCGGCCTTGGAGTCCTCGTCGTACTTGAGGTCGAGCAGGGGCGTGTCCCCGACTATCCCGACGCTGACGGCGGCGACCTCGCCCGTCACCGGGTTGACGCCAATCTTATTCATCTGCATGAGCCGGCGGCAGGCGAGCGCGCAGGCGACGTAAGCGCCGGTGATGCTCGCCGTGCGCGTGCCCCCGTCCGCCTGTAGCACGTCGCAGTCGAGCGTGATGGTCCGCTCACCCAGGAGCGTCGTATTGATGACGGCGCGCAAGGAACGGCCGATGAGCCGCTGAATCTCGTGCGTGCGACCCGAGGGACCGCCGCGCCCCGTCTCGCGCGAGGTGCGCTGCAAAGTCGAGCGCGGAAGCATACTGTACTCGGCCGTCACCCAGCCCTGCCCGCGATTGCGCAGGAAGGGCGGCACGCGGTCCTCGACCGACGCCGAGCAGATGACGCGCGTGTCGCCCATCTCGATCAGGGCCGAGCCTTCCGCGTAAGGCAGAAAGCCGGGAATGATGCGGACCGTGCGTAACTGGTCCGCGAGGCGTCCGTCAGTGCGTGCGAAGCTCATCGTGTCCCCAAACCTCAACCGCCTCCAGCACGGAAGGCGCGCTCCCCAAGAATCTTTCCGCGACGCGGCTGAACCTCTCGGCCGCGTCAGTCACGTAAAAATGGTCCAGGTCGTCGCAGAGGTGACGCTCGCGCGCGCGGTCTTCCCCCACGGCGGCGTCGCGCGCCAATCCTCTCTTGACGAGCAGCCCCTCGACTTCAGCGGCGGCGGCCTCGCCCGAGTCAATCAAGCTCACACTGTCCCCGACCGTCTCCTGAATCACGCGACGCAGGATGGGATAGTGCGTGCAGCCCAGGACGAGCGTGCCGACATCGTCCCGTTTTATCTCGCGCAGATAATCGCTTGCGACCGCGCGCGCCACGTCCGACTCGGCCCAGCCCTCTTCGGCGAGCGAGACGAAGAGCGGGCAGGCGCGCTCTATGACCTCGATTGAACCATCAAGCTCGGCAATCGCGCGGCTGTACGCGCGGCTCTGGATGGTTGCCTCGGTGGCGATGACGCCGATGCTTTTGGCGCGGGCGTTCTTCCGGGAAGCCTCGACGGCGGCGGCCGCGCCCGGCTCTATGACGCCGATTACGTCCACGGAGACTGCGCGGCGCACGGCCGGCAGCGCCAGCGCCGACGCCGTGTTACACGCAACGACCAGGAGCTTGATGCCGCGCTCTTCCAGGAAGCAGGAGTTCTCAATCGCGTAGCGCTCGACCGTCTGTAGAGACTTCGTCCCGTAGGGCACGCGCGCCGTGTCGCCCAGGTAAACGAAGCGCTCGTCCGGCAGGCGCTCGTGCAGCGCGCGATAGACTGTGAGGCCGCCGACGCCGCTGTCAAAAACTCCGATTGGGAGATCACGATTCAAAAGTCTCTTTATCATTTCGCAAAAGAAAATGGCGGCCCGACTGGTGGATGGTATCACACCACCTGTCAAACTGGCCGCCCGTCTGTGATTGCTTTTAAGAGAATGTTGGTGGAGGCGCAGGGAATTGAACCCTGATCCAAAGGCCGCCGCCGCAGGCGTCTACATGCTTAGCCGCTTCTCTTCAAAGTTTCGCTCTCTGCACAGTAAGTGAAGCGACGAAGACCTGTGCCGAGAGCTAGTCCGGCTTTGTCTCGCCCGCCCCCACGGACCGAAGGGGCAGGCCAGCTCAACTGTGTGACATCTCACTCCGCGCGCATGAGCAACTTGCGGCGAGACGCTCGGTGCTTAATTAGGCAGCGAGAGCCAATTCATTGTTATTGGCAGTTGTTTTTCCCAAATGCTTTTTAACGAGCTGCAAATGAGTAAGCCCGGCATGCATCCTGTCAACGATCATGGCCCCTGTCGAAGCCTGTCGCCCCCACGAGCGAATGTGCGTATTATACCAGAGTTAGGCTATAATCCCCAGGCAAAGCGAACCCGTTCTCCCCGTCGCTGAGACTATAGATTCCACGCCAGAGGCCGCCGCAACCTGCGCGGCGCGCGGCCCCTGTTTTTGAAAAGGACCGAACCCCTATGGCTTCCAGGAACGCGAGCACACTAGGATTACAAGAGCGCCCACGCAGTAGCAGTAGCAGCAGAAGCAGCAGCACCGCGCCGCCTGCGCGCCGTCGCCACATCCTTCGTCGCTTCTGGCTCCCGGCCGTGCTGCTCCTGGCGCTCGCCGCCGGTGGCCTGACGGGCATCATCGCCGCTTACCAGATCAACTACTCCCGCGCCGCGCAGGAGGTCGCATCCTTAGCGTCATACCGCCCGAGCGTGGTGACGCGCATTTACGCGGACGACGGCGAAACCATCATCGGCGAGTTCGCGCTTGAGAAGCGCATCCCGCTCAAGTACGAGGAGATTCCGCCGCTCGTCAAAAACGCCATCCTCGCCATCGAGGACG
>DATFCB010000736.1:0-4419 GCA_035253525.1 Pyrinomonadaceae bacterium
CCCGCGCTTTTGTGCCAGTCCGAAATCCTTGCGCACCTCCGCCTCGTTTCGTATGAGCGTCAACTTCATCTTGTCACGAGTCTCGCGCAGTTGCCAGATGACCGATGTCTCGACGCCCATCTGTAGCGGCAGCGTCCAGCCCGCGACATCGTAGGGACGCTCCGCTTCGCCACGCTCGGTCAGTCGCTCCGGGTAAATTTGCAGCCCGAACAGTGCCTGGACGTTCGCGCGAAACGGCTGATCCAGGAAAACGACGTAGCCTCCGGCGGGAATCTCTACCATGCCCGCCCCGTGCATGCCGCCGGATAACAGGGGCACGTGACGATTGCGGTCGTCAACCGTGAGACTTTGTGACAACACCGTCCCGTGCAACTCACGCTCAAGCCTGTGAACCTCTACGCCTTGCTCGACGAGCGCGCCGATCATCCTGGCGACCGCTTCGTCGTTGCCCTGGCCCGCCGGTATCAAGTACGCGAGGACGCCCTCTTCCTCTTTCGGCGGCTCGACGTTCCGCCGGCCCAAATCGTAAAAGTTCCGCAGGTACTCGGCGCGGCGCTTCGACGCCATCGAGAGGATTGAGCGCGCGGCCATGAGTTCCATGTTCATGATGTCGCGCGGACGCCACAGGCCGCCGGGCCAGGGCGAGGGGAAGTTATCCGCCGCTTTGAGCGCCGAAGACATCCCGCGCGTGCTCGTCTTGGCTAACTGTTCGCGCGTGACCGTCAGCGGCGTCATCAGGTTGGCGCTCGCCGCTTCGGAGAGAATGCCTATGGAGTTGTGGTAGTAAGGCGCGGTGCGAAAGCCGCCATGCCACCAGGTGTCATAGCTCGCGTTTGTCAGGACGCCTTTGTGGCCGGCGGCCCGCAAGTCCGACGCGATTTTTTGGCCCAAAAGGCCGACTTCCCGGAGGAGTGACGGCGGGATATGTGGGTTCGCCGGGTCGTAGAAGGGCGGCACGAAGAGGCGCGCGCCTTCCGCGCCCTGCTGATGCACGTCGTAAACTATCTGCGGGAACCACTCCTTCCAGAGAAGGCGCGTGACGAGCTTCGTCTCTTGCAGGTTGAGCATGAACCAGTCGCGGTTGTTGTCGTGACCGGCGTAATGGTGATAAAGCTCCGGCGGCTCCGTGCCCTCGTAAGGCGTGCCGAGAGTCTTGCGATACCAGCTCGCGATTGTGTCAACGCCGTCCGGGTTCGGCGACGGGATGAGCAGCAGCACCGTGTTCCGTAAAACCTCGCGCGTCGCCGCGTCTGTGGCGGCTGCCAGGTCGTAGGCGAGTTGCATGGACATCTGCGAGGCGACTATTTCGTCCGAGTGAATCGAGCAGGAGATGACGACGAAAGTCTTGCCGTCGCGTATAAGACGGTCACGCTCGTCGTCGCTGCGGACGCGGCGCGGGTCCGCGAGTTTCGTCTGAATCTCTTTGAGCTTTGCCAGATTGCGTATATTCTCGGGCGAGCTGATAAACGCCACGATGAGGGGGCGGCCCGCCGTCGTCTCGCCCAAGGTCTCAACGACGACGCGGTCGCTCGCGCGGTCCAGTCGCGCGAAGTAGTCTGTAATCTGTCGCCAGTCGGCAATCGTGCGGTCGTCGCCGGGCGTGAAGCCGAGGACGATGCGTGGGCTCGGCGGCACTTCTGCGAGGGCAAGGGTCGGCTGAAGAACGAGAAGAACAAATAACCACAGGAGCGCGGGAAGACGGAGAAGAGGCCGGAGAATTCGAGATTTCAAATCTGAAATCTGAAATAAGTTTTCTCTGAATCTGCGCGTAAACTTTAACGCGAACCGATGACGGGGCATTCGGAAAATCCTTCAACGGAGCTGGCTGATAAGAGAGACGCGAACCGCGGGGAGCGCGCCGACGAGTCTAGCACACGGCGGCGCGCGAGTCTCAGCGGCAGGCTGCACTACTGGTGGTCGCTCGCGGTGGCGGGCGCGCTCCTGCTCGTCGTCGGTCCGCCGGTGATTCTCTTCTCATGGGCCGCGCGTCGGCGGCACTGGGTCTATCCGGCGGCGCTCTGGGGCGGGCGCACCTGGCTGCGGCTGAGCGGCGCACGTGTCCGCGTCAGGGGGCGAGAGCATCTGGACACGGCGCAGCCCTACGTCTTCATCGCCAACCACAGATCGTACCTCGACACGGCGACGATCTTCTGCTACGTCGGGCGGCGCATAGGCTTGATCGCCAAGAAGGAGTTGCTGCGCGTCCCCGTCCTGGGATACGGCATGGGCTACGTCAACGTGATGGCGATTGACCGCAGCAACAGCGAGCGCGCGCGAGAGACTATGCGGGCGGCGACCGAGCGACTTCGCGCGGGCATCTCTTTCGCCGTCTTCGCGGAGGGCACGCGCGCGCGGCCGGGCGAGTTGCTGCGCTTCAAGAAGGGCGGGTTCTACATGGCCGTGGAGGCCGGTGTGCCAATTGTGCCGGTGGCGATAAAAAACACGGACGCGCTGATGGGCAAGGGGACCGGCGAGGCCCGGCCCGGAACAATCGAGATGGTAATCTTGCCGCCCGTCGAGACGGCCGGACTCTCGACCGACGAAGATATAGAGAGCCTTATCGCTCGCGTCCACGCGAGCATCGCCGCCGAGTTGGGCGTGGTGAAGTGACGGCGGGTAAGTTAAAAATTGAGGCCGACAAAAAAAGAAGCCCGAGACTCGTAGCCTCGGGCTTCTGACATTCGGCGGCCGTCGCTGCTTAGAATTCGTAAGTCAGCACGCCGTCAATCTTGATGGGCGCGCCGTGGACGCGCGGCGGCTCGAAGCGCGCGCGCCTGGCCGCCTCGACCGCAGCCTCGCGCAACTCTTTGGGTCCCTCTATCGCCTCCGCCTCGCTGACGTGTCCTCGCTCGTCAACCGTGACGCTCACCTTGACCGTGCCGTGTATGCCGGCGCGCTTGGCCGTCTCCGGGTAGGCGGGCTTCGGCAATTCTATGGCTTTGCTGTTGAGCGACGCTCCCCTGATCTCGCTCTTGGTCAGCGGCGTCGTCGTGGGCTTCTGCGTGGTCGCGTCGTCTATCTCGCCCCCGTCGTCGGCATCCGTAATCTTGATGTCAACGTGACCCTGCTCGTAATCCTTGTACGTGACGCGGATACGTATGTGCAGCACGTTGCCGTCGTCAAAGACCAGCTCTTCGTCCGCGTAGCTGTAGGTCGGGAACCAGTAGCGCCCGTCAACCTGCTCGCGGTAGGTCTCGACGACAGCGAACTTGTTGTTCTTGGTTTCGGGCACGCCTTTGCCGCGCGACTTGACGATCTGCAAATCGTGGTCGTCTACCCAGATGCGCCCCGTAAAAAGTCGCTCTTTTGTCTTCGGGTTGGGTATCACCTTCGGCGTCACGTCGAAGACGTAAAGGTCTAGCTCGTCTATCCGCTCGCGGCCCACGTAGGCGAAATTATACCGGCCTATATTGTGAGCTTCGAGCGCGAACGGGTTGACGCCGCTCAAGTCTTCTATGTCTTCCGGGGTGACGCCCGGGTAGGTCGGCATCGGGAAGAAGACGATCTTCTCGTAACGATTACCCTGGCTGTCGAAGGTGAAGTGCGAGACGCGGTGGTATTCGCCGGCGATCTGCCCGCCCATGCCTATCACCTGGATGACGGCGTCGCGCTTGAAGGCGTAGTTGTTGAGCGCGCGGCGAAACTCCGTCTCCTTGGCCGTCAGGGTGCTTATGATCTTCTGCACGTCAACGGGCGGGCCAGCGGATGCGGCATTCACGGATTGGGCGGCCGCCTCGTGCGAAAAGAAGAGCGCGGAGAAGAGGACGAGCGCCGTGAGCGCGAGCGGGTATCTGAAGAAGCGTTTCATAAGTTTTATTTCCGTCTTATTTGATTACCGCACTGAGGGGCAGAAACGGGTGTGCCGGTAAACCCTTAGCACGTCGTAAGTCATTCAGATGCCACGACTCAGCCCCATGTTGCCCGCGCGCCCCGATCGTCAGCGGCCCGCGCCCGGCTTCACACGTCGTTTATTATACGGGCATTTATAGTTAACCGCCCGCGCAATTGTGCTATACTGGCCCCGCCCAAAAGATCTAGCCGGCCTCAATCCTGGGGGCGAAAGTTCTGGCCCGGTAATCCGATGACGCAGGTTTCCGAAAACCAAATAGCCTTTGAAGACCTTTTTGTCCGCGCCCAAGCCTACACGGCGCGCGGCGACCTGGCGAGCGCGGAAAAAATTCTGCTCAGCATCCTGCGCGAAGGCGGCCCCGAAGACTCGTCCGCGCAGGGCGTGCAGGCGCGCGTCGCGCTCTCGGAGGTCTACGAAGAGATGGAGCGGCAGGACGAGGCGGACGAGGCGCTGCTGCCTTACGAGTCCCACGAGCTGGACTCTTTCCCCGCGCACCTGCGCGGCCTGCTCCTGCTGGCGTTCGGCTCGCGCGCCTACTGGCACAAAAATTATCTGAACTCGCTGACCCT
>DATFCB010000737.1:0-10567 GCA_035253525.1 Pyrinomonadaceae bacterium
CTGGTCGTTATCGAAGAGGCCGGGGCCGCTCGTTCGCTTCGGCGGGTTGAGGCCGAAGTGTTCGTAGGCGAGGCGCGTCGCCATGCGCCCGCGCGGCGTGCGGTTGAGAAAGCCTATCTGAATCAGGTACGGCTCGATGATCTCTTCGATGGAATCCTTCTCCTCGTGAATCGAGGCCGAGATAGTTCCCAACCCGACCGGCCCGCCGCCGAACTTTTCGATAATCGTCAAGAGCAGCTTGCGGTCAATCTCGTCCAGCCCGTAGGTGTCGACCTCCATGCGGTTGAGCGCGTCCGACGCGACCGCTTGCGTGATGCGACCGTCGTGCTCGACCTCCGCGTAATCGCGGACGCGGCGAAGCAGGCGGTTGACGATGCGCGGCGTGCCGCGCGCGCGCCGCGCGATCTCGCGTGCGCCGCCGTCGTCCACCGCGACGCCCAGAATGTCCGCAGAGCGTTTGACGATCACTTCCAGGTCGTCGTGGTTGTAGAAGTCCAGGTGAAAGACTATGCCGAAGCGGCCGCGCAGGGGGGCCGTGATGAGTCCCTGGCGGGTCGTTGCGCCGACGAGCGTGAACTTAGGCAAGTCCAGTTTGATGGAGCGCGCGGCGGTGCCCTGGCCGATCATCAGGTCTAACTGGTAGTCCTCCATCGCTGGATACAAGACCTCTTCGATGGCCGGGTTGAGGCGGTGAATCTCGTCTATGAAGAGCACGTCGCCCTCCTGCAAGTTGGTCAGGAGGGCGGCGAGGTCGCCACTCTTTTCGATGACAGGGCCGGCGGTCGAGCGCAGTTCGGCCTTCATCTCGTTGGCGATGATGTTGGCGAGCGTGGTCTTGCCCAAACCCGGCGGGCCGGTCAGGAGAACGTGGTCGAGCGCTTCGCGCCGCTGCTGCGCGGCCTTGATGAAGATGCGCAGGTTCCCGGTCGCGTGGCGCTGCCCTATGTACTCCGCGAGCCGCGTCGGCCTCAGCGACAACTCGAACTGCCGCTCGTCGTCCATCGGCTTTCCGTCGCGCGGATCAAATGGCTCGTCAGTCATAAAAGTTTCAGGTTTCAAGTTTCAAGTTTCAGGTTCTTTGTCTTTAACTTGAAACCTGAAACTTGAAACCTATCCTTTGGCTAAGAGGCGCAGCGCCCGTCTGAGAATTATTTCGACGGAGATGTCGCCGCCTTCCTGTATGGCGGCGGTGATGGCTTTTTCGGCGGCGGCTTTCGGGTATTCGAGGTTGACGAGGGCGGAGAGCGCGTCGTCGCGGACGGCGTCCTGCGTGCTCGGCATAGCCTCGCCCGTCTTCGCGCCGAACTCTTCTTCGAGGGCGGGCGAAGAGAGCGCGGCGATCTTGTCGCGCAGTTCTATGACGAGCCGCTCGGCCGTCTTGCGCCCGACGCCCGGAATCGAAGTCAGCCGGGCCAGATTGTTCGTCCGAATCGAGGCGATGATTTCGTCGGCGCTCATGCCCGAAAGCATCGTGATGCCGAGCTTGGGGCCGATGCCGCTCACCGTGATGAGCTTCAGAAAAAGCTCGCGCTCGCGCGCCGTCTTGAAGCCGAAAAGCTGTAGCGCGTCCTCGCGGACGTGCGTGTAAATGCGTAAGGCGACAGGTGCGCCCGCGTCTTCGAGGTCGTAAAAGGTCGAGAGCGGAATCGTCACTTCGTAGCCGACGCCGCCGACCTCCAGGATGACAGTAGTTGCCTGTTTAGCGAGTAGAGTGCCTGATAAATGTGCGATCATTAGCCTTTGAAATAGAGTTGTCCGAAGCAGGAATTTCGGGAGCGTCTTCGTCTTCTTTCACGTCGGATTGTAGTTGATGGGGGCGTGTTCGGCAACAAGGGCGAAGGAATAAATTTCACGCAAAGGCGCAAAGACGCGAAGAAAGATTGCATGCTTTTCTTTGCGTCTTTGCGCCTTGGCGTGAGGTGGTTTTATTCCTGCGCGACCCGCGTTATACTGAGCGGCAGGGAAAAGGCTTTACAGGATGAAATCGGAGAAAATCTCAGAACTGACGACCAATCGCCTGAGCGTTTACCTGCGATGTCTGAACACGCTGGCGGCCGCCGGAATCAAGACGGTTTCATCGCAGGCGCTCGCAGACCAATTCAATCTCAACTCGGCGCAGATCAGGAAAGACCTGGCCTACTTCGGCGAGTTCGGCGTCCGCGGCGTCGGCTATTTCGTGACGGAGTTGCGCCAGCACCTGACGAAAATCCTCGGCCTCGACAGGGCGCACCGCGTCGGCATCGTCGGGGCCGGGAACCTCGGCACGGCGCTCGCCAACTACAACGGCTTCCTCGAATCGAACTTCGAGGTCGTCGCCCTCTTCGACAACGACAGAGAGAAGATAGGGCGGCGCGTCGGGCAGGCCGAGGTGATGGTGCACGACGTGAAAAAGGTCGAGCGCGTCGTGCGCGAGGAGGGGATTGACGTGGCCGTCATCGCCGTCCCGGCGCGCGAGGCGCAGAAGGTTCTGAATCAACTGACGGCCGCGGGCATCAAGGCTGTCCTGAACTTCGCCCCGGCGCGTCTGCGCGTGCGCCTCGGCGTAAAACTGAAAACGGTAGACCTGACTATCTCGCTCGAATCGCTCTCCTACTTCCTCGCCCGACCGCAAGGCGCGGCCGTGACGAAGACGCGGAGCATCCACCCTTTCGATGAACTGCCAGAGGCTCAGACTGAGCCTGACAAGGCAAGACGAAAGGAGACGACATGAGTGAAAACACTACGAGAAATCTACCCTCTTCATTTGAGGAGCGGGTTTTGAGCGAATTTGCCGCTCTCAATGCCCGCATGGGCTCGATGGAGACTCGCATGGGTTCTATGGAAACTCGCATGGGCTCCATGGAGACTCGTATGGCTTCCATGGAGACTCGCATAGATTCTATAGAGACTCGCATAGATTCAATAGAGAATCGTATGGCTTCCATAGAGACTCGCATAGATTCTATGGAGAATCGTATGAGTTCTATAGAGAATCGTATGAGTTCTATGGAGACTCACATGGATTCTATAGGGTCGAGGCTTACTTCGTTAGAAGATAAAGTTGACGCGCGGCTGCGCGAGACGCGTCTCATCTGGGAAAGCGTGCAGGCCCAGGTGAAGGAGATTGCGAAACAGCTAGACATCCTCAATCGCCAGTTCAATAGGTTTATTCAAGATTTATTCGAGGTGCGCGCGCGAGTCGAGAGACTGGAAGAGAGCCAGCCGGAAACTTGAACCATAATTTGAATCGTCAAAATTTCGATGGATGAGCAGACCGCGCGGCGCGAGATAGTGCGCGTCGGCCAGTTGATGTATGAGCGCAGTTACGTCGTCTCTTCGGACGGCAACGTCAGCGTGCGCCTGGACGACGGGCGCGTCGTCGCCACGCCGACGATGACCTCGAAGGGGAGGATGACAGAGGACTCGCTCGCCGTCACGGACTTGCAGGGCAAGCCGCTCAACGACCGCAAGGCTTCCAGCGAACTCGCCATGCACCTGCTCATCTACCAGGAGCGCGAGGACGTGCGGGCCGTGTGCCACGCGCACCCGCCGCACGGCACGGCCTTCGCCGTCGCCGGCCTCGCCATTGACCAGCCGATTCTGTCCGAAGTCATTTTAACTTTGGGCTGTGTGCCGCTCGCCGAATACGGCACGCCCTCGACCACCGAGTTGACCGAAGCGATGCGCCCGCTCGTACGCCGTCACAACGCTCTCTTGATGGCGAATCACGGCGCGGTCGCCTACGGCGCGGACATCTGGCAGGCTTTCGACCGCCTGGAAACTTTGGAGCACACGGCGAAGATTGCGATTCTCTCGCGCCTGCTCGGCGGGTCGAAGAATCTGCCCGCTGACGCCATAGAGAAGTTGATTAACGTGCGCGAGGCGGCGGGCTATCTGGACGAGGGCGCGCGCTGCCAGGCGTGCGGCTACCTGCACGAGACGAAGTTGACGTGCCCGACGGGCGAGCGTACCGTGGTTGACAATCACGCGAAAGCATCGGCTAATGGCGCAGGCAAGATTTCTCTGACGCGCGACGAGTTGGTCGAGCTGTTGAGCCAGGCGGCGAGGTTGCAGGATTAATCGGACTATATTTTCTTACTTTACTAAACAGGAGAAGACGAATGCCTCAAGAAGCACTCGGCATGGTTGAGACGAAGGGTCTGGTGGCGATGATCGAGGCGGCGGACGCGATGGTCAAGGCTGCCAACGTCACGCTCGTCGGCTACGAAAAAATCGGCGCGGGCTTTGTGACCGCGATTGTCCGGGGCGACGTGGCGGCGGTGAAGGCCGCGACGGACGCCGGAGCGGCAGCCGCGCGCCGCGTCGGCGAACTCGTCAGCGTCCACGTCATCCCCCGCCCACACGGCAGCGTTGACGAAGCACTCCCGATAGGAAACGGATAAAACAGTGATAAGTGATGAGTGATAAGTGATGAGTAAAAACATTTCACTTATCACTCATCACTTATCACTTATCACTTATCAATGATTATTGCGCGCATTCTAGGCACGGTCGTCTCGACGCAGAAGGACGAGCGGTTGGTGGGGAAGAAGTTGCTCATCGTGCGCCCGGTCAACGTTGACGGGACGGACACGAGCGGCTATGTCGTCGCCGTTGATACGGTCGGCGCGGGCTTTCACGAGCGCGTGCTCGTCGTCGCCGGTTCCTCGGCGCGCCTCGCGCAGGGCATGAAGGACACGCCCGTTGACGCCGCCATCGTCGGCGTCATTGACACGGTGGACGTGGTCACCGATTAGTTTCAGGTTTCAAGTTAAAGACAAGGAACCTGAAACCTGAAACTTTTATGCAGTTGGCTCGCGTCATCGGGACGGTCGTGGCGACGGTGAAGAACGATTCGCTGGAGGGGCGGAAACTCCTCGTCGTGCAATCGCTCGATGCGAATCTTCAGCCGCAGGGGAAGCCATTGGTGGCGCTCGACGCGATAGGGGCGGGTACGGGCGAATTGGTCTTCTGGTGCAGGGGCAAGGAGGCCAGCTTCCCTTTCAAGCGCGAGGACACGCCGACGGATTGCACCATCGTCGCCATCGTTGATTCGGAAGAGCACGTGACGAACGGGAAGGGAAGAAGATGATTCTCGCGCGCGTCGTAGGGAACATCGTGGCGACGCAGAAGAACCCGCGCTACGCGGGCGCGCGCGTCATGCTGTGCCAGCAGATCACGCCGGAGGGCGACGAAACCGGCATGACCGTGCTCGCGCTCGATTCCGTGGACGCGGGCGAGGGCGACGTGGTGCTGATAGTCCAGGAAGGCTGGGGCGCATCCACCGCCGCGACGAAAGAGGCTGGTGCCGCGATTGACTCCGCGATTGTCGGCGTGGTTGACCGGATTGATTTGCTCGGCGACGGGCCGAAAGAGAGGGCGCGATGAGCAGCGAACGGGATCAGGCGCGGCTGCTGGCCGAACGTATAGCGCGCCGCGTGTCGCAAAGTACAGACGGCGACACGCGCGCGACGCCGCCGCGCGCCGGAAGCAGGGCCGAAGTCGGCGCGGAGTTGGCCGTGATGCGCGCCAGCCTCGAAGAGTTACAGCAACGCCTCGCGCGCATCGAGTCGCACGTCACGCGCAAAGACGACGACACTTCTTCCAGGACGGAAAGCGGCGGGCAGGGAAGCGCGAGGCGTCAGCCTCAACAACAGTCCGGCCCGGTCGCCTCGCGCTCGCCGTGGCTGAGCGGCATGTACGTCCCCGCCGCCGCGCACCCGAGCCAGGAGAGGTTCGGCGTGGAAGAGGCGGCCGTCTCCGAGTTGGTTGATTTCTTCGAGGGCGAGAAGAAGTGCGAGCTTGAGCCGGGCGGCAAGCCCTGCGATCACTGCGCCATGTGCAGCACGCGCGGATTTTGAGTTAAGACAAATCACACGCATAACACGAAGCCGCACGAAATGGATTAAATCTCTTTCGTGCGGCTTCGTGTTACTTCGTAGTTGGCTCCCAACTCATTTGCCCTGGTCTCTGCGTATGGAGTTGGCGTCAATCTTGGGCGCTTGGGTTGCGGTCGGCTCGGCCTTGAAGTAAGGCTCCTCCTTGAAGCCGTAAATCTTCGCGCCGATGACCGTCGGGAAACTCCCGCGCGTCGTGTTGTAGTCCTGCACGGCCGCATTGTAGTCCGTGCGCGCCGTGTTGATGCGGTTCTCGGTCCCGGCCAGTTCGTCCTGCACCTTCAGGAAATTCTGGTTCGAACGAAGTTCCGGGTAAGCCTCGGTCAGGGACAGGAGCCGGCCGATGGTCCCGCCGAAACTGTTGTTGGCGTCTATGACGGCCTGCTTCTGCTCGGGCGTTTTGTCGCCGCCAGAACCTTGCGGCTGCGCCTGGACGGCGTTCAAGAGCCTGGAGCGCGCCTCGGCTATCTGGCCGAAGACCTCCTGTTCCTGAATGGCCGCCATCTTCGCCGTCTCGACCAGATTGCCGATGAGGTCTGCGCGGCGCTGTAGATTGCTCTCGACGTTGGCCCATTTGCCCCTGACGTTCTGCTGCTTCGCGTTCAGCGTGTTGTAGCCGCACCCGGCCCCGGCGACACTCGCCAGCACCACGAGCGCCAGCAGTACCATCCTTTTTCTATTCATCTCTACTCTCCTTCGATTCGGTGAATCCTGAACCTCGTCCCGAAAAATCTTTCTCTCAAGCTGACTGCCTGTTCTCTAAACTGTCAACCGATTCAATCACGCGCTCTATCTGCGCCATGTAGGCGGCGCACAAATCGTTCGCCTCGACTTCGGTGAGCAGCACGTCCTCGCTCGCGCGCAACGCGAAAATCTGCTCGAAGGGCTCGCCGTCCAGGCCCAGGAGCCTGACGGTCGCGCGCACGCATTCCGGCTTGGCGACGGGCGGCTCCACGCCGTGCAACATCAGCACGGGCCGGAAGAGCGCGGCGAAGCTCGCGAGGCTGTCGCTCATCAGCGCCGCCAGCTTCTCGACCGAGACGGAGGCGGGGATGTAAAGACGGCGTAGCTGAATCAACCTGCTGCGCAACTCGTACTCCGTCTGGTGGCGCAAATTCGCGTCCGAAAATTGCAGCGACTCGAAAGGGTCGCGGCCGTAAAGCACGACGCGCGCCTTCTCCATCTGGTGAAACTCTATCGGGAACACGTCGGCCGCGTCCGACAACTCCTCGACGGTGAAATAGATGGGAAGCGGGTGGCCCAGGCGCTGCCAGTTGCGAAGGGGAGCCTGCGCCTGCCGTAAGTCCGAGGGCGTGATTCTGTGCAGCGCGATGAGCAGGTTGTAGTCCGAGCGCAGTTGCACATAATCGCCGGCCGCCGCCGAGCCGTAGAGCACGACCGACGCCAGGTTATCGCCGTGCGTCGAACGCAGGTCTTCGACGAAGTTGTCGAGCGAACTCTGGACAATTCTATCAGCCATCAGTCTTCCCTTGGACGAATCGAGTCCGTCAATTCTAATTCACGGGCGGCCCCGTCACCAATTCTTTACCAACTGCCTCCGGCCCCGCCGCCGCCCGCGTCGCCGCCGCCACCACTGAAGCCGCCCCAATCGCTGCCGCCACCGCCACCGCCGCCCCAGCCGCCTCTGCCGCTGTTGAGCAGCGAGTTCAATAAAAGTAAGTTCAGGCAACCGCCGCCGCCGCACCCGCCGCCACCACCTCTTCCGCCGCCGCCGCGGCTGGCGATGAGAAGGAAAATCACGACGAGGACGATGATGAAAAGTGTGCCGCCGGAAAACAGGCTGCGGGAGGAGCCGCCGCGGCCACCGCCGCTTGAGGGCGCTCGCTCGCGGTACGCGTTCCGCTGATCAATTCCCTCGACGGAGAAGCCGCGCTTCTCCGCTAAAGTGGCGACGTAGGCTTCGACCGTGTCGGCGATGCCTTTGCCGTAGTTGCCCTGCTTGAATTGTGGGACGAGCTTCTCGCGCTGTATCTGGCCCACTATGCCGTCGGGCAAATCGCCTTCAAGATGGCGGCTCACCTGCGTGAAGTACTTGCGGTCGTCAACGGCGACGACCAGGAGCAGCCCGCCCTTCTCGCTCGAACCGATTCCCCACCCGCGCATGATCGCGAGCGAATAATCGAAGATGTCCCGGTCGCCGGTCGTCCTGACGGTGACGACGCCCATCTCCGCGTTGGCTTGCTGGTTCTCGCTCAGGTTCTTGAGAATGTTATTCAGCCGCTGCTCGGTCGCGGGGTCAATCACGTCCGCGTAGTCAACGACCGGCGTCGGCGGGTTCGGCTGCTGAATCGGCGCTTGCATTTCCTGCGCGCGCAGAGTCGCGCCGCCCGCGAGCAGGCAGACGAAGAGAAAGAGCGCGAGGCGTATAAATCTGTGGTTATGGTTTCCCAATGACGCTAATGATACCAACTGGCGTCCGTGAGTCAAACGCCTGCTCTGATTGTCGCGCTGGATAGTCCGGCTCAGAGGTCAATCAGGCGGTGCAGCAGGTAAAAGAGGGCCACGCCGACGAAGACGACGACGGAGACCAGGGGGTTCTTCTCTTCTTTGTGGTTGACTTCGGGAATCAAATCGCTGGCCGCGACGTAAAGGGTCACGCCGGCCGAGAACGGCAAAGCGTATTTGACGGCCGAAGTCATGCTGTTCCTGAGCAGGGCGACGGCGATGACTCCGGCAATCGTCGCCGCCCCAATCGCCAGCGAGGCAACACGCGCCTTGCGTGCGGAGCGCCCGGAAGCCAGCATGATCGAAGCGACGGTGAAGCCTTCCGGCACTTTGTGCAGGAGAATCGCGATAAAGACCAGGAGCCCGACTTTGCTGCTGACGAGAAACGCCGCGGCGATGGAGACGCCGTCGAAGAAAGTGTGTATCAGCAGGCCGCCGATTGCCGTGTAGGCCGCCGAAGGGCGTATAACGTGTTCGGGGTGCGTCTCCGCGCCGAAGTGGAAGTGTGGAGCAATCGTGTGCTCGAAAAGCTGTATCAGGAGGTAGCCCGCCAAAAGCAGCGTCATCGCGCCGAGCACGGACTCGGCGGCCAACTCGCCCGTCAGCCCGTCCGTCCAGATGGCGACCGTTTCCGGGATAATCTCTATAAAAATCGCCGCGAGCATGAAGCCCGCGCCGAGCGCGATGAGGTATTGAAGCAGGCGCTCGTTGAGGCGCAGACGCCCCGAAGAGGCCAGCATCAGTCCGCCGATCAGGTTGCCGAGCGCCGCCAGTATTCCGAAAACCAGAAGTCCGCGAAAGCTAATCAAGATCGGTCTGCCTGTCGTCTGTAGTCGTGTGGCTTTGTGCTCGGCACTATACATGATGAAACCGTGCTTGGCTACGACGCCCTGAGACTCTGAGCACCGCTTAAGCGAGCGCGGCGACGCCCGGGCGACGGCTAAAAGTCACTGGACGGAGGCAGAGAATTGGAGATGAGTACACCATATCGTGCTTAAAAATCTCTGACAAACAGGATTTTTTATTCTTGACAGCCTTAAGCGAAGGGGCGTACTATGCGGCGCGGGTGGAGAAAAGTGGTCAGAAGTGGGCTTTTCTGAGCAGCTTGTGCCAGATGATTAAAGTTTTACTTAAGGGTTTAAGCACCTCTCGCCCGGCCCCGTCCGCCGAAACCTTATGCTGCGAGGAAATTACACGGCGCGGATTGATTCCAAGGGGCGGTTGAAAATACCGACTCCGTTTCGCCGCATCATGCAAGAGCAGCACGGCGCGACGGAAGTTTACGTCACGAGCCTGACGGGCGAGAACGTCCGCGTTTACACGCTTCCCGAATGGGAGGCCATAGAGCAGCGGCTGGCGCTTCTGCCCTCTATGGACCCGGCGAGGCGCAAGTTCCTTGATAGAACCAACTATTACGGCCAGCAGGCGACGATTGACGCGCAAGGGCGTGTGCTGATTCACCCGCTCCTGCGTAAGAGCGCGGGCGTTATCGGCGACGTGGCAGTGCTGGGCTATCTGACCTACCTGGAAGTTTGGGAGCTGGAAAGATTCCAACAGCGGCTTCTTTCCGACCCCTACACAGAAGAAGACGAGGCGGCGATTGCGCGCCTCGGAATATGAAAAGCGGTGATAAGTGATAAGTGATAAGTGATAAGAGAAAACAAGAGGTCTTTACTTATCACTCATCACTCGTCACTTATCACTTAAAACGGTTCTTTGAGATCACGGGGCGGTGGTGATGGCTGCGCTTGTGGGGGGCATGGGCGCGCCCCATCGCCCCGTGCTGCTCCGGGAGACAATCGAGTTACTCGAAGCCCGTGGAGGCGGGCTCTTCGTTGACGGCACGCTCGGCCTGGGTGGGCACAGCGAGGCGATTCTCGAAGCGTCCCCGGAGACGCGCGTGGTGGGCATTGACCGCGACACGGAGGCGCTCGAACCGGCTAGACAGCGGCTCGCGCGCTTCGGCCCGCGCTTCCGCGCCTTTCACGCGGACTTCCGCGACATCGCTCGCGTGGTCGCGGAAGCAGGCGAGCAGGACTTGCAAGGGGTGATGGTTGACCTGGGTGTTTCGTCGCTTCAGTTTGACACTGCAAGCAGGGGATTCAGCTTCCGGCAGGACGCACCGCTGGACATGCGCATGGATGCGACGGGCGACGAGGAGACGGCCGCCGAACTGCTGGCCCGTCTTCCAGAGGAAGAGATCGCCCGCGTCATTTTCGAGTACG
>DATFCB010000738.1:0-2462 GCA_035253525.1 Pyrinomonadaceae bacterium
GTCCAGGCGCAGCCTGCCGGGGCCGTCACGGAGACTGAGCCAGTTGCGCCGGTCGCCGCGACAGAGGCGCTCGTCGGCGAGATGGTGAAAGTGCAGACGGTGGCCCCGGCCTGCGTGACGGTGTAGGTGCGCCCGGCGGCCGTAATCGTCCCCGTGCGCGAAGCCGCCGCGGTGTTGGCGTCCACCGTGTAGCTGACACGCCCACTTCCCGTCCCGCTCGCGCCCGCCGTGATGTGAATGAAGGTGGCGCTGGTCGTCGCGGTCCAGTCGCAGCTCGCGTCCGACGCCGTCACGGAGAACGTGTCGGAGCCGCCAGCCGCAGTGAACGAAGCTGACGTCGGCGAGATGGTGAAGGTGCACGTGGGGGCGGCGGACAGGCACGACGAGTTGGCGTTGATGTGGTTCGTAATTCTGGTGATCGAGGCCGCGCAGAAACTGAGCACGGAATCGGGGCCGGCGAATGAGCGCATGACGGTGCTGCCGCAGCCGGCGACGCCGTCCGTGTGAACGCCGTCGAAATTGTGGCCCAGTTCGTGCGCGGGCAGAACGATCTTATTGGGCGACTCGGTCCGCCGCTCAGATAACCCGTAGGAGTTTGTCGGGGATTTGCAAACGACCCCACCGCTCGCGCCCCCGCCCCAGGCCACGCCCGCTATGCCGCCACTCCCGTTGTACGTCACGTTCTTGCCCGTCCACATGTGCACCACGTCGCGCGGCACGGTCGTGAAATTTGCGTTCCAGTATTTCGTCAACTCATTCAGCGCCGCCACGGCGTCGGTCGCCGTGTACGGGTCCGAGGAGGTCGCCCACGTGTGCTGGTTCGTGATCCTGAAGGAGAGCCCGATGTCCCTCTGATAAATGCCTTCGACCTGATTCATGATGCTCAGGATTTCGGCGTTGGCGGCAGCAGAGCCGCCGAGCGCGTTGACGTACTCAAAGTCCGCTTCCGTCGCCAGCTCCGCCTCCAACGGTCTGGCGAGCGCGAGAGGTGAAGGCCCGCCGCCCGTGACGGCGGCGCTTGCAGTGGGCGACTCCTTGCCCAGTTGACCGGCGGCATCGCCGATTTTCCCGTGCAGCGACGTGACGGCGCAGGAGGCCGGCTCCGTCTCGATTACGTCTGACCCTTTATAGAGAAGAAACTCTGTGCGCGCGGCCGACGGCAAATAGCGGCGGGCCGGCTCGACGTAGTAAAGCTCACCGGGCGTCAGGATCAGTCCCTCTAAACTCTCCTCATCAATCGTGAAGCGCGCCTCCACGCCCTCGCTCCCCAGAGCCCTGCCCTTGTAGGTCCGCACCGCGCCCATCTCAACTCTGCGCGTCACGCCCGGCGCGATTGTCTCCTCGGCCGTGTAGTTGGCGGAGCGCATGTCGTGTGGCTCTAACTCAAGGTCGAACGTGCGCCGCCCGGTGTTGATGACGAGGCGTCCCTTCTCTCGGACCTGCCTGGCGGCGTCTCGCGCGTCCAGGTTCAGCCGCTCATAACTTCTGAAGACGCTGTCGAGGTGTTCGTCGCCCGGCCGGGTGAGGCCCGAGCGCTTCGGTGACGCCGTCTCATTTTGTGCCAGCGCGGCGGGGAGCAGGAGGGTCGCGGCGCAGAGCAGAAGCGCGAGCGTAAGTGACAGGGGGTTCTTCATAAATCTTCACCCATCGTCAAAAGCGAAAGCCGACGCCGGCGTTCAACTGTAGGTTGTGTGTCAGGCCGCGCCCGCCGACTTTGTCCGAACGGATGATTGTGTCGCCGAGGTCTACGCGGAAGAGCCAACGCGGCGAGAAGTGGTACTCGACCACGCCGCCCAGGTCGAAGGCGAAATTCGTTCTGGAGAGTTCACAGTCCACAGGCGCGCCTTCTCCTATGCAGGAGAACTCAAGTCGGCGGGCGAGGTGTATGAAGCCGGGCCGCGCCTTGCCGAAAAAGCCGAAGCGACCGAAGCGTGAGCCTGCCTTGACGCCGAAAAGCGCCAGGGTCTTGCGGCCCGAGACGGTCGGGTCTCCTTCGTGCGTGCGGGGGTAAAGATCAACCTCCGCCTCGACGGCCAGGTGGTCGTTGAAGTTGAACCCGAAGCGCCCGCCCACGCCCGGCTCGGTCCCGTAGTCAACGTAATCGTGGTAACGCAGCATGGAGAAATGCGCGCCGACTTCAAAACGTTTTCTCTCGGGGTCGGTTTGGGCCGCCGCACGCTGGCACAAAAGCAGCAGGAGCAGCACGCAGATGAACGGCGCGGCGAAAATTATGCGCTTGATCATATCCCCTCATGTTTTCGCTGAGATTTTATTAGTCGTCCCGGCCGGCGGGGTGACTATAACAGAAATGATTTTCGCCGCGCCAGATTTTTAAGAATGAGGCCGCTCGGGTTCGGGAGGCGGGTTCAATCCCCGTCGCCCCGGACCTTCAGATTGAGCGAGGCTTGGATGAGTTTTTCGTCGGGCGGTTTGGCGTCGGCGAAGGCGAAGACGTGTATGTG
>DATFCB010000739.1:0-3349 GCA_035253525.1 Pyrinomonadaceae bacterium
GTGGCTCAGGGAGGGATTTCACGCAAAGGCGCAAAGACGCCAAGATGACCGCGAAGGGGTTGAATGCCTCTTGACCTTGCGTGCTTTCTTCGCGTCTTTGCGCCTTTGCGTGAAACTGCCTTTCTCTTCGCCCGGTTGAAAAGTGTCCGCGCGGATGTTACCGTCTTGCGGCTTTGAACACATTGATGACAGACGAAGAAGAGCGCACGCAGTCCGCTCTTGACCACAATCTTCAGCCGCACTTTTCCGAGTTGGAGAAGTTTAACTCGACCGCGGCGCTGGAATCCTCGTCGCTCTACGCGCGGCTCCGGCCCGAAATCGAGAGAGTGCTGGCGAGCGTCGTTCAGGAAGAGTTTGCGCCCGATGTGCCCACGCGCCACTCCCCTTTCATCCGCGCGACCGCCTGGAACATAGAGCGAGGGCTGCGCCTCGACAGCATCATCAAGGTCCTGGGCGAGCACCCGGAGTTGGGCCGTAGCGACGTGCTGCTGCTCACGGAACTCGATTACGGGATGGCGCGCACGGAGAACCGATTCGTCGCGCGCGAGATCGCGGAGCGGTTGAAACTCAACTACGTCTTCGCGCCCTGCTACATCAACCTGAATAAGGGCAGCGGCCTCGAAGTCCACACCTCCGGCGAGAACCAACAGGCGCTTCACGGCAACGCGCTCTTCTCGCGCTACCCACTTTCCCGCGCCCATTCGCTCGCGTTGCCGAACGGCAAGGACAAGATGAAGGGCGGCGAGAAGCGCCTGGGCTCGCAGCGCGCCGCCATCGCAGACGTGGAGCACCCGGCGGGAGCCGTCCGCGTCGTCAGCCTGCACCTGGACGCGCACTCGACGCAGCGCCACCGCCACCGCCAGATGAAACTCGTGCTCGACCACCTGGACACGTTGAGCCCGCAACTCCCCGTGCTCATCGGCGGCGACTGGAACACTTCGACTTATAACTCGCGCCGCGCGGTCTACTCCATCGCAGGCTTCTTCCGCCGCGTCATGATGGGCGTCGGCCACGTCATAGAGAATCACTACCTGAACCCCGCGCGCTGGTTCGAGCGCGCGCTGTTCGGAGAGCTTGAGCGGCGCGGCTACGACTACCGCAACCTGAACGAGAGTGGGGCCGGCACGCTGCACTACGACGTGAAAGACCTGGCAACCAACACGAACATGGCCGACTGGGTTCCCGGCTGGTGCTTCTGGTTCATCAACCGCGCGCTCGCACCCTACAACGGTCGCTGCTCGCTCAAACTGGACTGGTTCGCCGGGAAAGACTTGAAGCCCGACGCCGAGAATCGCCCGCGCGTCGTCGGCCATCTCTCGGACGCCGCAGGCCGTCTTTCAGACCACGACGCGATTGTGCTGGACTTTGCTCCCTCGAAATGAACTATACTTAGAGCGCGTTTCAAAACCAAAACTCAACCCTCCAGCACCTTACGTCTTGTCTTTGCGCCTCCAGCGAGAAACAGCCGTTCTCGCTGGAGGCGCAAAGTAAAAACCAAAGGCGCTGGAGGGTTGAGTCAATCCGCGGCTTGAGTTTTGAAAAGGAGCGCCATGAGAACGTCCCTGTCGCCTGAATCAACGCGCGAGATTTCAAGCAGACTTCAAGAGGCCAACACGGAGTTCGCCCGGAAATATCCCGGCGAGTCTGGACGCCGCCAGCCGGTGCACACGGTCTACGGCGGCGCGCACCTCTTCAAAGCCGATTCGGCGCGCAGGCTCGGCGAATTGGCCCGCCGCTCGCTCGAACAGTTCGCGCCCGATGCCCTGACCTTCGCTAAAGCAATCGGCCTGCCCGGCTCGGAGACACTGCCCGACGTGCTCGACGAGTCTTCTGAGATAGTGGCGCGCCTCTACGTCACGCCCGACTCCGTCCAGCGCGAGGACAAGTCGCTGTGGCTGGCCCACACCATCTACCACAGGGTCACGGAAAAACTGCGCCGCGAGGCGGTCGAAGACTTTCGCATTGATTTCGAGGACGGCTACGGCAACCGCCCGGACGAGGAGGAGGACGGGCACAGCGAGGCGGCCGCGCGCGAAGTGGCCGCCGGGATGAAGCAGAAGACGCTCCCGCCCTTCATAGGCATTCGCATCAAGCCCCTGACCGAAGAGTTGCGCGAGCGCAGCCTCCGCACTTTGGACATCTTTCTGACTTCGCTCTCGGCCGAAACCGGCAAACGCCTCCCGGACAACTTCGTCGTCACGCTCCCCAAAGTGGTCATGCCCGAACAGGTCGCGGCGCTCGCGGACATCTTCGATCTACTCGAACGCGAAATTGGCCTCGCCGCAGGCTCGCTCAAAATGGAATTGATGATCGAAACCACGCAGGCGATCATCAACGACCGCGGGGAGTCGAATTTGCCGCCGCTCCTGAACGCGGCGCGCGGTCGCTGCACGGCCGCCCATTTTGGCACATACGACTACACCGCGAGTTGCCAGATAACGGCCGCGCACCAGCACATGACGCACCCGGCCTGCGACTTCGCGCGCCACATGATGCAGGTCGCCTACGGCGGCACAGGCGTCTGGCTCTCCGACGGCGCGACCAACATCATGCCCGTCGCGCCGCACCGCGCGCCCGAGGGCCGGTCGCTCACGCCCGCACAAATTGAAGAGAACCGCGCCAGCGTCCACCGCGCCTGGCGGCTGCACTACGACCACATACAGCACTCGCTCGTGAACGCCTACTATCAGGGCTGGGACCTGCACCCGGCGCAGTTGCCGACGCGCTACGCGGCCGTCTACGCCTTCTTCCTCGACAGCCTGGAGGCCGCGTCCGAGCGCCTTCGGAATTTTGTGGAGAAGGCGGCCAAGGCCACGCTCGTCGGCGACGTGTTCGACGACGCGGCGACGGGCCAGGGGCTCTTGAACTACTTCCTGCGCGCCGTCAACTGCGGGGCCGTCACCGAGCAGGAGGCGCTGAAACTTTCCAGCCTGACGGTGGCCGAGTTGCGCTCCGGCTCGTTCGTCAAGATTCTCAAGAACAGGCAGAAGTAAAAATTTCCCGGAGGACTCTGAAAATGGCACAACACACCTACGAAGAACTCAGGGGGAAGACGCTGGCGCAGCTACGCGAGATCGCCGCCGGCATGGGCGACAACGACGCGGTCAAGGGCTACACGCAGCTCAACAAGGATCACCTGCTGGTGATGCTCTGCAAGGCGTTCGGCGTGGAGATGCACGAGCACCACGAGGTCCGCGGCATCAACAAGGCCGACATCAAGGCCCGCATCAAGGAACTCAAGAAGCAGCGCGACGAAGCCATCAACGCCCACGACCGCGCCCAGCTCAAACAAGTCCGCCGCAACATACACCACCTCAAGCGCAGGATTCACAAGGCGACGGTGTGAGAG
>DATFCB010000740.1:0-2234 GCA_035253525.1 Pyrinomonadaceae bacterium
TCCCCGAGACGACCGAGGGCCGTGTCGGCTTCGTGCACCCTTACAGCGGCGCGGTCGGGGTCGAAGAGTCTTCCGTCAAGATACTGCTCAGGGACTTCGAGCTGAGCGGGCTTGACGCCAAGGAGGCGTTGATACGCGAGATGGCGAAGGCGACGGGGCAGAAATTTCCGCGCGTCAAGGTCACGGTCGAGGTCGAGGAGAACTACAAGAACATGAAAGAGGTCTTGAAGGACTTCCCGCAGTTGACCGAGAACGCGATGGAGGCCGCGCGCCGCGCAGGACTCAAGCCGCACCTGCGCCCGATCCGCGGCGGGACCGACGGCTCGCGCCTGACGTTCCTCGGCCTGCCGACGCCGAACCTCTTCACGGGCGGCCACAACTTCCACGGCAAGCTCGAATTCAACTCCCTGCGCGGCCTGCAAAAATCAACCGAGACCCTTCTACATCTCGTCCAACTCTTCGCCGAAAAGGGAATGTAGGCGCTTGAGGCGTCAAGCCCTTCTTTGCGTCTTTGCGCCTTGGCGTGAGTGATTTAAATTTTTCACGCAAAGGCGCAAAGACGCTAAGGGGGTGAGTTGTTCTGTCTGTTGAGTTCTTTCTCTAAATCCGCTCATCTAATCACTACGTCGTCGGGCTTCGCGCCGGTGTGCGTGACGGGCGAGCCTGCGGGCGAGATGCCGTGTTTGGTGATTTCGTGTCCGAGTTGGCCGCGCATGCGGCTGTGCTTGCGGCCGTAGGAGAAGTAAATAAAGAAGCCTATCAACAGCCAGCCGCCGAGCCGCAGCCAGTTCTCCGCGGGCAGCGAGAACATCAGCAGCAGGCAGGTCAGGACCCCCAGGATCGGTAGCAGCGGCACGAACGGCGCGCGGAAAGGTCGCTCAGCATGAGGGTGCGTCCGGCGCATGATGAGCACGGCCATGCAGACGATGACGAATGCCAGAAGCGTCCCGATGTTGACCAGATCGGACAAGATTCTCAAGGGCAGCAAGGATGAGAGCAGCCCGACGAAAACTCCCGTCAGGATTGTTGACTTCCAGGGCGTGCGGAAGCGCTCATGGACGGCCCCGAAAAACTTCTCCGGCAGCAGCCCGTCCCGCGCCATCGCCAGCAGGACGCGCGCCTGGCTGAGCATCAGGACCAGCACGACCGACGTGATGCCGACGAGCGCGCCGAGTGAAATCAGAGCCTGCGCCCAGGTCAGGCCGACCTGCTCGAAGGCGTTTGAAATCGGCGCGTCCACGCTGATTTTGCCAGACGGCACCATCCCCGTCAGGACCGCGCCGACGCCCATGTACAGCACCGTGCAGATGAGAAGCGAGGCGATGATGGCGATTGGCACGTCGCGCTTCGGTGCGCGCGCCTCTTCCGAGTGGGTCGAGACGGAGTCGAATCCGACGTAAGAGAAAAAGATGATTGCCGCGCCCGCGACCATGCCGATGGGCTGGCCGCCCGCGTCCGACCCGCCCCAAAGCGGGAAGCCGAAAATGGTGACGCCCCCGTAGCCGTTCGGCGCGAACGGATGCCAGTTCGCGGGGTTGACGTAGAAGGCCCCGACGGCTATGACGAAGATGACGATTGCCACCTTGAGGATGACCATCGCGGCGTTGAACGTCGCGCTCTCGCGTATGCCGCGCACGAGCACTATTGTTACGCCCGCGACGATGAGGAGCGCCGGGAGGTCTAGCACCTTACCCGTCGAGACGAGGCGGCCGAGCGCGGGGTCGTAATCGAACGGGGCGTTCGTCAGGAATTCCGGGAGCCTCAGATTGAAGATGCCGATTAAATCCTGAAAGTAGTGTGACGCGCCGTGCGCGACCGCCGAAGACGCGACGGCGTATTCGAGCACCAAATCCCAGCCGATGATCCAGGCCAGCAGTTCGCCGACGGTCGCATAAGCGTACGTGTAGGCGGAGCCCGCGACCGGGGCCATCGAGGCGAACTCGGCGTAGCAGAGCGCGGCGAGCGCGCATGTGAAGCCGGCCACCACGAAAGAGAGAATCATGGCGGGGCCTGCGCGCTCGTGCGCGACGACGCCGGTCAGGACGAAGATTCCTGTGCCAATAATCGCGCCCACGCCGAGGCTCGTCAGTTGAACCGGCCCCAGCACGCGCCGCAACCTGTGTTCGCCCGCCGCTTCTTCCAGGAGCAGCTTGAGCGGCTTTCTCGTGAAGATTTGTTTTGCCATCAGTCCCTCCCCGTTTAAGGGATGAGGGATGAGGGATGAGGGATGAAAT
>DATFCB010000741.1:0-7703 GCA_035253525.1 Pyrinomonadaceae bacterium
CGGAGGAGGATAAGCGGCTTGCGGCGGCGGTGGCGGATAGCCTGGGGGCTGCGGGGGCTGCGGCGGTGGTGCGCCGACGGCGTAACCTCCCGGCGCGTAATTCGGCGGCGGGGGCGGCGGCACAGCATTCAAGCTGCTGCCGCACGTGCTGCAAAACTTCACGCCCGGCGCGGCCTGCGCGCCGCACTGTGGACAGGTCATAGTAAGACTCCTTTTGCCTTTTCGTTGATGATCGAAACCGCCTGCTCCGGCGTCTCGGCGAAATCGAGCACGCTCACGTCCGTCTCACTGACAACCAGATGCCGCCGCCATGCCTCGACAATCGGCGGCCAGCAATCGCCCAGGAGCACGAGCGGGCGCGGCTCAATCACGCGCGTCTGCACCTTGTTCCAGACGAGCGAGACTTCCGTCACGGTGCCCATCCCGCCGCGCAGCGCGATGAAGCCGACCGAGCGCGTGATGAGGTGTTGCAAGCGCTCGTAGAAATGGGCCGACGCCACCTTGTCCGTCAGGTAACGATTGGGCTCGGCCTTGAACTGGTTCATCACGATGCCGAGCACGCGTCCGCCGCGCTCGCGCGCCCCGCGGCTCGCGGCCTCCATGATGCCCAGATAGCCGCCCGTGCAAATCATGTAGCCGGCCTCGGCCAGCAACTCGCCGACGCGGTGCGCCTGCGCGTACTCCGGGTCCGCCTCCGTGCAGCGCGAGCCGCCGAAGATGGTGACGATGCGTTCGTGAGTGTCAGTCATAAGTTCGTGAATCGTGAATCGTAAATCGTAAATCGAAGCACGGTCTTTCTTTTTCTATTCACGATTTACGGGTTATGGCTTTAAGCGATACAACATTCTTGGGAACGGAATCGTCTCGCGGATGTGTTCGATGCCACACATCCAGGCCGTGCAGCGCTCGATGCCCATGCCGAAGCCCGCGTGCGGGACAGAGCCGTAGCGGCGTAAGTCCAGATACCACTCGAAGGCTTCCTGCGGCAATTCGTGCTCGGCGATTTGTCCTTGCAAGAACTCCAAAGAGGTCGCGCGCTCGCCGCCGCCTATGACTTCGCCGTAGCCCTCGGGCGCAAGCACGTCAACGCCCAGGGCCAATTCCGGCCGCTCCGGGTCGCGCGCCATGTAGAAGGCTTTGACCGCCGCCGGGTAGTGATGAACCATGACGGGCTTGTCGAACTTGCTCGAAATGTAAGTCTCGTCGGGCGCGCCGAAGTCGCCGCCCCACTCGAAGCGCGAGGGCAAATCGCCGCGCTCGAAGCCTTCGTGCAACATCTTGACGGCGTCATCGTAGTGCAGGCGCGGGAACGGCGGCACGATCGCTTCGAGTTTTGACGTGTCGCGTTCGAGCACCTTCAACTCTTCAGCGCGGTCTTCGAGCACGCGCGACGCGATGAAGGAGAGGAAGCGCTCGGCCAGCGTCATCACGTCGTCGAGCGTACTGTAAGCCATTTCAGGCTCGACCATCCAGAACTCCGTCAGGTGGCGGCGCGTCTTGGACTTCTCGGCGCGGAACGTCGGGCCGAAGCAGTAGACCTTGCCGAAGGCCGCCGCCGTCGCCTCGTTGTAGAGTTGGCCCGACTGCGTCAGGTACGCCTTCTCGTCGCCGAAGTAGTCAACCTCGAAGAGCGTCGTCGTGCCCTCGCACGCGGCGGGCGTGAAGATGGGCGCGTCCATCAGCGTGAAGTTGTCCGAGTCTAAGAAGTCTCGCACCGCCTTGATTACCGTGTGACGCACTTTCAAAATCGCGTGCTGGCGGCGCGAGCGCAGCCAGAGGTGACGGTGATCCATCAGGAACTCCGTCCCATGCTCTTTCGGCGTAATCGGATAGTCGTGCGCCGGGTTGATGACCTCCGCAAAGGAGACATCAATCTCGTAGCCGCCCGGCGCGCG
This sequence comes from Pyrinomonadaceae bacterium, assembly GCA_035253525.1. Lineage (GTDB taxonomy): Bacteria > Acidobacteriota > Blastocatellia > Pyrinomonadales > Pyrinomonadaceae > QHXM01. The sequence continues at coordinate 1,896 of DATFCB010000741.1, forward strand.
CTCGTCGGCGCGCACGGTCCCGCGAATCACGAGCGCGGATTCCTGGCCCAGATTTTTCAGCGCCTCCCACGTCTCTTCCGGCACGGCCTTCTTGAAGACCACGCCCTGCACCACGCCCGTCCCGTCCCTCAACTGCGGAAACAGGAGCTTCCCGCTCGAACGAAGGTTATACAGCCACCCCTTGAGCGTGACCTCCTCGCCCACGTGCTCTGATAATTGGTTGATGTATGTCTGCATATAAATGATAAGTGATAAGTGATAAGTGATGAGTGATAAGTAAAAGCGTTTTTAAAGCTTATCACTTATCTCTTATTACTTATCACTGTCTTCCATTCTTTCCGTAATCGCCTTTCTCAGCGCCGGGAAGCGTTCGAGCCATTCGGCGGCCTGGAGCACTATCTGAAAAGTGGGCTTGATGAATCGGGCGTAAATATCTCCGCGTCCGCAGACGGCCGTCTGGTAGGAGAACGTGCCGACGGCTTTGAGGCCGCGCTGGACGGTCATCAGGCGGAACTCGCGCGCGAAGTCGTCCGGGTCTAAGGCGTCCAGGCCGTGCCGCCGGCGCTCGTCAATCAGGAAGAGGCGGTGCGCGCGGACTTCCGCCAGCGAAGGCGGCGCGCTCAGGCGGTCCAGGAGCAGCGAGACGAGATCGTAACTCGCAGGCCCCATGCGCGCGTCCTGATGATCCACGATGCGCAGCCTCCCCTTTTTGTCCACCATCAGATTCGACGGGTGAAAATCCCTGTGGCACAAAACGCGCGGGCGTGCAGAGAGTTCAGCCGCGATGTCGTTCATCTCGGCCTTCAGCTCGGCCGCCTCGCCGTGCGACAAAGGCTCGCGGCGCAAGCTCCCGAAGTAGTGTTCAAAGAAGAAGCTCAACTCCCACGCGAGCTTCGCCTCGTCGAAGGCCAGGCGGCTGGAGATTGACTTGCGCTCGGAGGCGAGCGGCGTGGCCGCCTGGATGTGCGCGATCAGCGTGATGGCCTGCTCCTTATACGTCTCTATCTCCTCCTCGGAGGCCGACTCGTAAACCAGGCGGAGCTGGCGGTCCCCCAGGTCTTCCTGCACGATGATGCCCTGCGCGGCGTCCACCTCGTAGATTTCCGGCACAGGCAGTTTGGCTTCGAGGAAGAGGCGCGTGACATCCAGGTAAGGGTGGAAGTTGGGGTCAAACGGCTCCGGGTAGACGGCCGCGACGGCACTCCTTTTCTTCCAGGGGAACCGGAAATACTCGCGCGTCGAGGCGTCGGGCGTGAGCGCGAGGATGTCGGCATCTCTCACTGTGCCGCGCGCCGCGAGGAAGCGCAGAAGCCGCTCGCGCGCCGGAGTATCGAAGCCGCTCGTTGTGGCCGTAGGAGATTGGCTCATGAACTGACTCACTCAACCCCTTTGCGTCTCCAGCGCCTCCAGCGTGAGTGGTTTTGGTTTTTTCACGCTGGAGGCGTGAAGACGCTAAGAGTTTGAGCTTTGATTTGAAAAGCGCTCTAAGAGTCCTGGGATTGTATCACTGAGACAACGGGACGACAAAGTTATCCCCACGAAGCTCGCCTTTCAGAGCCTTCGGCGGCGGCTCCTCGCTGCGCACCAACTCCGCGCGCACCACGGCCGCGTCTTCCAAAACCTCGCCCGCGCCTATACGCACGCCGTCGCCCAGAATTGCGCGCCGCACGCGTGCGCCCTCTTCAATCGTGACATTGTCCCAGAGCACGGATTCGCTCACGCTCGCGCCCGGATGAATGGCACAATTCTCGCCCGCATCAACGTCGCGCCCCTCGTCTTTCATGAGCGCGAGACTGATGTCCAGGTAACGCGGAATGGTCGAAAGCTCGTACCAGCGCCCCGTTGCGACGTGCGCGACGACGCGCTCGCCGCGCGCGATGGCCTGCGGGTAAACGTCCGTGGTCGAGTGGGAGAAGACGCCGCGCGGGATGTAGTCGAAGACGCGCGGCTCAAGAATCTGAATCCCTGTGAACATCAGCGGCACGCTCTTCTCATCACCGCTCGGGTCCGGCATCCCGCCGAAGCGAAGAACGCTGCCATCATTGCTCGTCTCTACTACGCTGAAGCGCTCGCGCCGCGCGTTCGGGAGCAGGACGAGCGTGGCGAGAGCGTTACGCTCGCGGTGCGTTTCGAGCGCTTTCGCTAGATCAATGTCTGTGACGATCTTGCCGTTGACGACGAAGAAGGTGTCGTCTTCGAGGAGGTGGCGCGCGTTGTCGAGCGCGCCGCTCGTCCCCAAAATCGTTTCCTCTTCGACGTATTCGAGGCGGACTCCGAAGCGTGTGCCGTCGCCGAGGGCTGCGCGCACGGAGTCTGGCTGGTGGTGCAGGTTGACGACGACCTCGCGGCAGCCGTATTGGCCCAGATATTCCGCGACGTAGCCGACGAGAGGTTTGCCCAGGAACGGGATGGCGGGCTTCGTGCGGTCAACAGTCAGCGGCCAGAGCCGCGTCCCGTAACCGGCAGCAAGAATCATCGCGCGCATTTGGAAAGTCCCGGCTTGTTAAGAGGCTTGCGACGCGTCGCGCATCACCAGATCGAAGGTTCCGGGGGCCACTTTACGGAAGCGTCCGTTGCGATTGAGCGAGACGGCGATGCTGATGGTGGGGTTGTGTCCGGTGAAATTGAAGCCGCCTTCGAGCAAGCGGTTGTAAATCTCGTTGACGTGCAAAGGCTCGCCCGCCTCCCTCAGAATCATCGTCGTGGCCTGCGGAATCGTGCGGTCGAAGAAGCGGTCGCTCTTGACTTCGACTTCCGGGTGCACGGGCGGGATGTGATGGCGCGGGATGACCGTGCGCGGGGTAAAGCCGGTGCTGCCGCGCGAAGCGCCGTCCCGATGCATCGCCGCCTCAAGCTCCGAATCCGACGGCGCGTAGCTCGGCGCGGGCTGCGGCGCGGGCGTCAGCACGGACGAGAGCAGACGCACGACGGCCGCCTCGGTCTGGCTCGTGAGCGTGTCCATCTCGGCCAATTCCGCGCGCAAGGTCTCGGCCTCCGCCTCCAACTCGGCCAGACGCGCCGCCAGCCGCGTCCGCGCCGCGCGCGTCTGCCGCAAGCTCTGCTCAAGCGTTGAAATCAGATTCTCAGTAGCCATAATCAGGAATGATGAACTTTGCGGGATGAATGATGAATGAAAGACGTTTGTTTTTTAATTCATCATTCATCCCGCAAAGCTCATCTGTCTCTCTCAATAATATAGCTCGGGATCGCGTGCAGGGCGTCCGTGTAGTTCGACGCGGGCAGCACACTGAGGGCGTCGCGCGCGGCCCCGGCATAGCGCGCGGCTTCGGAGCGCGCGCGTTCGAGTGCGCCCGCGCGCGCGACCATCTCCAAAAGGGTACGCCGCGCGTCAGCGTGATAGCGCCCCTCGCGCATCACTGCCTGCACGAGCTGTCGCGCCGAAGAGCCGTCGCCCTCGCCCTCAAGCAGATAGATGAGGGGCAACGTCAGCTTCCCTTCGAGCAGGTCAACCCCCGCGGGCTTGCCCAGGACTTCGTCCGTGGCCGTGAAGTCCAACAAATCATCAACGAGCTGGAAGGCCGTCCCCAGGTTCATCCCGTAGTCCCTGAGCGCCGCCTGCCTTGCGGCGTCGGCCCCGCCCAGAATAGCACCTATCTCGGAGCACGCGCTGAAAAGATAGGCCGTCTTGCGCTGAAGGATGTCCAGATACTCGTCCTCTGTGAGGTCCGTGCGCCCGAGCAGCGTCAACTGCAAAAGCTCGCCCTCCGTCATCTTCCGCGTCGCGGCCGTCAACACGTCGAGGATGGGGAGCGAGCGTTCGGCAAGGCTCGTCTCAAACGCAGACATGTAGAGCCAGTCGCCCATCAGGACGGCCGTCTGGTTGCCGAAGCGTGAATTAATAGAGGGCCGGTTGCGGCGCGTCTCGGCGTTGTCAATGATGTCGTCGTGGACGAGCGTGGCCGTGTGCAGCAACTCCATCACGGCCGCCATGCGGATTGAGCTGACGCTTGAGCCGTCGCCGCCCGCCGCGTAGTTCGCAAGGATGGTCAGCGCGGGGCGCACGCGCTTGCCGCCCGACGCGCGCAGATAGTCGCTGATGTAACTGATGACCTGAACGTTGGACTGCGCCTGCCGCTCGAACTCCGTCTCGACCTCGCCCATCTCCGGGGCGATGAGACTGAAGATGCGCCGCGCCGAAACCTGCGGCTCTTCGACTTCGGCAAGGGGGCCGGATGTTTGCATATTCATACGAGTGATAAGTGATGAGTGATAAGTGATGAGTAAGAACCCTCTTTCTTTTTCTTATCACTTATCACTCATCACTTATCACTTGTTCCTAGTTTGTTCGATAGTTCGTAAACTGCATGTCAATGCCGAAATCTTTGGCTTTTAATTTACTGATCACATCTTGCAGGGTGTCGCGGTCGCGCCCCGTGATGCGGACGGTGTCGCCCTGGATGGCGGCCTGCACCTTGGCCTTGCTGTCCTTGATGAACTTGACGATCTCTTTGGCCTTCTCCTGCGGGATGCCCTGCTGGATTTGGACGTGCTGGCGGACAGTGGAGCCTGCCGCCGGCTCGACCTTGCCGTAAGAGAGCGCTTTCAGCGGGACGCCGCGGCGGACGAGCTTCTGTTGCAGAATGTCGTTCATGTTGCGCAGCTTGGTTTCGTCTTCCGCCGCCAGCACGAGTTCCTTCTCTTCGAGCGTGACGGCCGCGTGGCTGCCCTTGAAGTCGAACCGCTGGCTGACTTCCTTCGAGGTCTGATTGATGGCGTTGGTGATTTCAGCCCTGTCAACTTTGGAGACGATGTCGAATGAATTTTGCTGAGCCATAAAGTAGTTTCACACGCCGCAGGCGGTACGCGCGTGAGCATAACATCAAATCTCGGCGCGGCGAAAGTTCCCCGGCCAAATTTTGTCAGGGTTTCAAATTTAATAGAAAACTATGTCAGATGACATGAGCGGCGAAATGCCGCAGAATTAGGTGGAAGATACTCCTGAAAACCCTGAAGACCGGGCCATCCCGGAAGAACAGGTTGTAAGGCAGAGGCTCACTGTGCGGGGACGAGGAATACGTCCCAGGCCCAGCGTCCGACCCGTGCTCCGCGAGCGTCCTTAACCTTCGCACGATACCGGAACTGGTTGCCGTATTCGTCCGTCCTCTTTGACTTTTTATAGTCGAGTCCTATGTCAGTTACATCTAACTCTGACAGGGTATGTAGTTCATGAGGTTCCGAGATGCCATTGTGATTTGTGTCCTGCCACAAGCGCAGGCTGGAAAAGATAGTATCCCCAACATCTATCACCCCGTCGCCGTTGCCGCCGTTAGCCGACTTGTCGTACTCGGCCAGCGCCAGAAACCCGTGAGGCTCGGCCGACGGCGATTGTGGAGTATAGTTGCCGAACAGCTCTGCTCCATTATTTATTACCCCGTCGCCGTTGCGGTCGAGTGTGAGCCAAGCGTCGTCTGAGCCTGCCGTCGTCCATGAAAGGCGTTCGGCAATATTCCCCCCGGCGTCGAGGTCGAAATTCACACCGCCTGCGGCGTCAGTGAAAGAGAAGCCATCACCAGCGATGTCAATGACGATAGGCGAAGGCCAACAGCCGGGGGCCTCCGGCTGCGGCTCGCTGCACGCAGGGTCGTCCGGGTTAGCAAAGCAGTATTCTTGCCTTGAGTAACAGCCGCCGCTGCCCGACGTTTCAGTACATCTACCCTATGGTTAAATTCCAAGTATACCCGAGGGCTTGGCATTCTGTTCGGGGCAAACTTGATACTGCCGCGCAAGACTGTCTATGGAGATGATTTACGACTGGACTTGCAAGGCACATGCCCGGAATAGTCGGAT
>DATFCB010000742.1:0-8646 GCA_035253525.1 Pyrinomonadaceae bacterium
TCGCCGGGCACGGCCGGGCCGGAGAGAGATTCAAAATTCTCTCCGGCCCGGCCGACCGGCCGAGGGGCCAATATGCCAGCGGGCTCGCCCGTTGATTCCTCGTCCTCAGCCGGGCGGCCCTTGGGCGGCCACGGGCCGAAGGACGAAAGCCATCCCGAAGATTCGGGAAAATCATCCTCGCCCATTCCCGGCACCACCTCTGTTCGATAGTCGGTGGCTCACAAGCGAGCGTCATCAGTGCCGTGTGAATAACCCATCCCTGGACCGCGCGTGAAATCAGGTGGCGCGGGTTCGGGTGCGCGAGTTCTGGTCGAGAAGAACGAGGCGACCACCCTCGATGCTCGTCAGCTCAGCCCAGGCGGGCTCTTGCGGCACGACGCGAGGTTCCTTTCAATCTAAGGAGGAAAGTTATGGGAGGTAAAAAGTATGACGGTGGCGGCGGCGACACCACAGACACCGTCTCTATAGTAATCAGCAGAAAGTGCGCGGAAGAACTAAACACCGCGATCCTTATCGCGCTCGGCATCACACCCGACCCGAAGAAGAAGAAGAAGAAGAAAGACAAGAAAGACAAGAAAGACAATAAGAAGCCCGACAAGAAAGACGACGGCAAGGACAGCAAGCCAAAGCCAAAGCCAAAGCCAAAGCCGAAGCCGAAGCCGAAGGACAAAGGCAAGCCGAAGCCTTACGCCAAGCCGAAACCCTACGGTAAGCCGACTGGCCCAGGCAAGCCCAAAGGCGGTGGCGGCAAACCTCCGGGTGGCGGAAAGCCCCCCGTCGGCGGTAAGCCTCCTGGCGGCGGTAAGCCTCTTGGCGGCACCCCGCCTAAGGGCGGCACGAAGGGCGGCGGCAAGCCTTCCGGCGGAAGTAAGAAGTTGAAATAGCGGCCTGCTCTTTCGAGTAAGGGCGGCCACTGGCCTCGGAATGAATACGTGGGCGGCGCTCTTCTGATGCGCGGCCCACGCGAGGCCGGCCGCCACTCCCAAAGCCCCAATCCTCCTTGATCGTTGAGGGTTAGTAGACGTGCGCCCGGCGTCTACTAACTCTCCCAGCGTGGTCGAAGGCCGCAACGCCCTCGTCCACACAGAATCCTTTCGTCAGCCCGCACAAGTTTCAAAAGGGTGGGTGAGAGTCTAAGGCATGAATAATCCCGCAAGAGCCTCGCAGTTCTCGACGCTGAATTACCTACGCGCTCTCCTGACAGCCGAGTTCAACCACGCGCGCCGACCTTACGGCTTGTTGGGCGAATTCCTACAGCACGAAGAATACAGCCGCGCCTTCTGCCTCAGCCTCCTCGCGCTCGCCAGGCGGCGCACGGGGGTCTCCTGGGACGTGAGGCGTCTAGCCATCCTCATGCTTGAACACCAGATGCTCAAGCTCGCCCCGGACCAGCTTGACGAACACGACCTCCTGCTCACGCAGCTCGGACTCAAGCCCGCGCCCGGCGCAGACGTTAACCTCGTCGGCTCGGTCCTGAAAGAAGGCTACACGACGACGGAGCTTCGCGGCTTCGTCCCGGAGCTTCGGCGCAGGCTCGAAAGACTGAACCGCGTTCACGCGCGAGTCAAAGGAAGGCGCAGTTCCGAGCTGGCCCTGGGCGATTTCGTAGAGCTGTCCCGGCGCGAATGCAAGCTCACGCTCGCGCGCTACGTCTTTAGTCCTGAAGAGGTCGTCGCGCGAATCCTCGAACAGATGGAAGTGAGCGAAGGCATCAGGGATATTAACGCCGATGAGCCGCGCTACGTCGGCGGCGAAGTCAGGCGCGCGCTCGCCGTCCTGCCGGACTTCGAGGCCGCGATTGTGCGTAGGCTCTGCGAGTCTCCCAACATCTACTGGGTCACGGACGACACCAGCTCCGAAATCAACTCACTGGTCGAATATCCGCTGACGACGGTCGTCCTCGTCGTCAAGCCGCCCGGCAGTGACCTGGAGTTCGAGATTAAGCGGGCCGGGCGCAAAGGCCCCAACCGCCTGCGCGTTGTCTACGCGCGCGACGGCTACACGGTCTCGCCCTCTCACCGCCTGGACGCCGGGAGCATGCTCTCGCTCCTGCGCTTCGAAACCAACGCGGCGCTCAAGCTCGCGCTCATCTACCGCGCGGCGCACGGGACGGAAGCGCCACTGGCCGGCTACCTTGCCAGGAAAACTGTCTTCACCGTCCCCGTGAAGAATTCCCAGGCGTCTGTGCTGAGCTATTTCACGGACGCGCGCATCTACGGCCAGGACTTCGACGAGATGCGCACGGCAATGGAAGAATCGGTCGCCGCATTCAGGGAGGAGGGCTACACGACCCTCAACATCCCGCGGCGCGGCATCGGGCTCACCGCGCAATTCATCAGCGATGTCGCGCCGGCCCAAACAATCATCGCGGGCACGAGTTCATTCCGGCTGGACAAGCTCGCCCGCTATCTTTCCGCGCAGGGGGCCGAGCGCTACTTCAAGCACGGCCTGGGCGTCGCCCACACAAGGCACGACGCGAGGCGGCTGGCCGACGAGCTGCTGGAAGAAGTCCTCGGCGTCTACAGGCCGCCGAACGCCAGGTTCCAGAGTTACAGGCAATACGTGGAGGCCGCGTTCAACGTGGCGGAGAATCGCGCGCGGGCCGACCAGACTTACCTGTCGTTGCTGGAACAGCTCGGAAAATTCTGGGGGACGCTCCTGGCGATCCGCGGGTATTCCAGGGGCGAGTCCTTCGTCGCCAGAAACGTCGGCCTGAAGAGCGTGTGGCGCGACGGGGAGTGGCGCGTCCATGCCGTCTTCATGGACCACGACGCCCTCGTCCTCCCCGGCTTTGACAACGAGAATTTTCTGGCACAGGGCGCGATGCCCAACATGCGCATGGACGAGCGTTACCTCTGGGGAGGCTCGAACCCTGCGCAGTGCGCCATCAGCGATGTGGGCTACCTGCGAAGCATTTACCGGACGAGCGACGACCTCAACGCGAAGGCGACGGTTCTGGCACACAAAGCCCTGAAGGACGCTTACACGAAGACCCGCCGTGAGGTCTTGAACAATCCAGACCTGCGATGTCTATTCCACCCGACGTTCCTCGCCCGCATCAACGACTGGGACGAGATTGTCACGGGCTACCTGCGCGTGCGCGAAGACGAGCGAGCGTGCGCCGCCTGGCAGCGGCAGATGAAAAGGAAGCTCAACGAGAAACGCTACAGGCCGGGCGGGCTTGAGAATTATCTGGAAGTCATACGGAACTACCTCGGCTTCATCGAGAAATACTCGTTCCTCTTTGAAAAGCCGTAAATCGTAAATCGTAAAAGAAAGACCGTTTCGTCGATTCACGATTTACGAAAAAGATACTTCCGCTTGAGTCGTTCGTAGAGGCAGGCCGGGTTGTAGTGCGCGTTCTTATCCTGGCCCGCCGCCCTCCACATCTCGTTCCAGAGGTGAATCGCGTAAGTCGTCTCGCCGAACGTCGCCTCAAAGTCCGGCTCCAACACCTTGTGCCATTCTGAGTAATCGAGCGGGCAGAAGACTTGAAACGGCTGCTTGCATTGTGAGAGCGAAAATTTGCCGACCGCCTCCGCCATCAGTCTCGGGCCTGTCTCCCCCCAGACTAACTCCGCCGGGTTCTTCTTTTGGCACACTCCCCACGCGTAAGCCATCACGGGGCTGCCGGCCGGCGCTTTGATGACTCCGCTCGTGACGACCTCTTCGCCGCGGCACATCTCGCTTGAGAAGACGTGCTCGTCCGCGAAGTCGAACGGCTTCAGGCAGACGATGTCCGTGTCGGCCCACCACCCGCCGCGTTCACCGAGCAGCTTGTAGCGAAAAAAGTTGGCAAAGCCCGCGTAGCTCGCCTGGTGCTTGTACTGGAAGATGCTCGAAGCGGGTAAGATTTCGCTGGCGTCCTTGAGGAGCGTCCCCGCTGGGACGTTTTTCATCTCGTCGTAAACGTAGAGATGATAATCGTGCCCGTTCGACAGGAACGAAGAGACGGAGAGTTGTTCCATGACGGACAACGCTGTGCCAATCCACAGCCCTTGAATGATTCTGTTCGAGTCCTCTTCAGCCGCCATTACGCTCAATCTCTTTTCGATACTCGGCGACGTAGTCGGCCGCCATCTTCAGATAATGATAATCCCGCATGGCTTTGGCGCGGCACGCCTGCGGCGGGACCTCCTCGATTCTCTGGACGGCCCGCACGTAGTCGTCATAATTGGCACAGACGAAACCCACGTCCGCGGAGATGACCTCGGGACACGCGCCACGGTCGCTACAGATGACGGGCGTGCCGGACATCAGGGCTTCGACCATCCCGAGGCCGAACGCCTCGTCCACCTTCGTCGGGAAGAGAAAGGCTTTCGCCCCGGCCAGAAGCTCTGCCTTCTCCCTGCCCTTCACGTCGCCGACGTACCGCGCCCCGATTTTCCGGCACATCTCCGCGACCCTGTTGATGGACTCGTAGTCAGAGCCCGTCCCGGCGATGACCAGCTCAAGGCCGAGTTCCTTCGCGAGCGTGAGCACCACGTCGAGCCCCTTCTTCGTCCCCCAGTCCATCGTGGACATGAAGAGAAAGTAGTCGTCCTTGGTCTCGGAGTAGATGTAGTTGGCCGGGTCAACGCCGTTGAGGACGTAGCGGTCGCGGCCGTGCAATTGTGCCAGCGTGCGCGAGACGAATATCCAGTTCTCCGTGGTCGGGTCGCGCTCAAGCCCGCGCGCCTTGAGGTCCAGGTGGCAGGTCGTGACCCAGGGTAGCCCGCGCGCCTGCATCTCCGCGACCAGATCGCCGTCACGCCCGGCGATGGTGTGCAGGATGTCAACGTCCGCCCTGAATTCGGAGAGCAGCGTGACCCCGTCGGGCAGGGGCTTGTCTGCCCCTTGCGGCAGCAGGTAGAAAACTTCGTGGCCCAGTTCCGCCAGTCCCTTGACCAGCATGTCGTGCAGGTAGAAGGCAGAGCCCGAGGGGAACGCCTTGGGGTGCGCCCCCGCGCCCACTTCGCCGAAGGCGGGATACTTGTGAGTTGATGGCAGCAAGAGTCTCATCTTATTTCCCCGCGTCGGGTAGCTGGCTGAGGCCGTCAACGCAGGCGAGCCAGCGCCCGTCCGCAATGAGGTGCGGGTCAACGTGGTGCATCCCGACGGCGTTCCATCCGCTGCCGCTCCCCTGAAGGACCGGGCTCTGCGGGTGCTCCTCCTCGCTGTAACTCGCGCCCGCCAGCTGGCGAATCTCGAACGCCCGAACTTGCGAGCCGTAGCTCGGAAAGCAGACCTGGGAAAACCGCGTGACCTCGCGGCCCGTGACCAGCACGCGCCCGCCGGGTCGGGCAGACAAGTTGTCCTCCTCGACGATGGGACTCGCCGGGTGCTCAGCCCATGCGCCTGTCAGCGAGACCGAGCGAAAGAGGCGGAGCGTGTCGTGCCTGTAAGGAGTCGAACAGGCGAAGAGCCACCAGTGGTCTTCAAAGTAAAAGATCGAAGGGTCCGCGAACGTCCCTTCGAACAACGGGCCGAGGTAGGCCCACTCGGTCGGGAAGGCCGTGGCCCTGTAGAGCCGCACGGCGTTCGCCCCGAGGGTTTCGGGAATCATGTAGTGCTCGCCCGCCCACTCGAAGACGTAAGGATAAGAGAGGTGGAAGGGCTCGGCCAGGACGATCTGCCTGTAAGACCAGACTAAACCGTCCACGCTCTGTGCCAATCCTATCTCGCCCCTTTGAGTCTGCCGGTTCATCACCTCAAAGAACATGTACCACGTCGTGCCGCGCCGGGCCATGAAAGGGTCGGCCACAAATTCTGCGGGCACGTCCGTGACATCGCGGCTCGTGAGGACGGGGTTGGAAACCCCTTGGTGTGGGAAGAGCTGAAAAGGCGACTCGCCCGCGTAGATTCCGATTGACCACATGGACGCTCTCCGAGTGTTGATGCGCCTAGCCTTGAAAGAGACGCCGGACGGGGTTGGGCGACTGGTAGACCCTGAGCCGTTGGGCCACTTTCTCAGAGGTGCGGTCGAATCCAGCGCCGTCCGCCCCATCCCACCCGCCGATTAACAGCATCCCTCTTTTCGTGAAGATGCAGCACGAGCCGCACGCGTCCCGTTTGGGGCGCGGCCTGTAGTTGCCGTTGTAGTCCCAGCGCAGGTCGTCTCTCAGAATCCTGCGCGTGTCGTCTTCGTCCAGGTCCCAGATTTCCCGGAAGCCGCTGGCGAAATCGTATTCGCGGCACTTCAGCAAGTTGGCCTTGATGTCTTCGCGCGTGAGGAAGACATCGCTGTCCAGAAAGATGAAGAACTCCTTGTCGCGTTCGAACATCTCGAAGCCGCGGCCGAAAGCGCGGCTCCGCCCGCCGTCCCTTAAAAAAAGGTGGCGACAGTTGGGCGGCAGATTGTCAGGCGCGAGCGCCGGGGCGTCGCCCTGCTCGACGATGAGGAGCGCGACGGTCGGCAGCTTTTTATAAAGATAGTCGGCGATGAACTTCAGGTTCCGCTCGGCCTTCGGTCCCGCGCCGCGGTGGAAGATGACGGCGGCCGTGCTTCTCAAAACGTCGTCCATCTCCTCGCCCCAGAGGACGAGCGATTCCCTGAGCCACCAGAGATTAATATGCTCGTCCGTCACGTCCGAGTAATCTTCTTCAACCCACGCCAGGTGCGGCATGAAGCAGTAGGAATTGAACCGCTTCTGCAACTCCCTGTTGTTCTCGTCGAGCGCCCCGCGCGCTACCTGGTTTAATTCGATGAAGCCGTCGTAAATCGTGCGCTTCATCGCGTAGGCGTAGGTCGAGAGCGAATGAGCTATCTTGATGACGTTGTCGGCCACGCGCACGAGCGGCAGGTAGTGTATGCCGCCGAAGAGGAGCATGTCCCAGTCCGCGGGCAGTTGCGCTATGAAGCGTGGAAATTTAGTGCTGAACTGAGGGTCGAGCACCGTGTCGTCCTCAAAAATCAGGACGCTGGGCCAATTCTCCCGGCGGGCCTGCTCGACCACGGCGAGGTGGCTCCGCAGGCAGCCATAAGCCCCGCGCGAAGCGGCCCAGCCCGCGGGCAGCGTCAATGTCCTTCCGTCCAGCGCGGGAAAGCGGGCGACGCCGTCAATCTCGTGCCGCGCGAATCTGGCACACATACGCTCCCAGCGGTCGCCCCGCTTGTCCAGGTTGATACACACCTTGTGCGGGAAAAAATCGTTAAAATTCATCGGCGACGAAGCGGCCGGAGCCGCGTCCTTTATCAAGCTACACACACCTCGTTTATCTGCCTCGCGCGCTCGGTGGTCTTGTGTCTGGCCCAGACCAATTCCTGCCCGCGCCTCCTGATCTCGTCCACCTCCGCGCGATTCCTCTCATCCAGCACGTATCTGACACGCTCTTCCAGGTTCTCCTTCGAGACGGGGAGGTAGTGAACGTCTTTAAGAAACCCGAGTCTTGCGAGCGGCCCGCCGACCGCTTCGTCCGCCAGGAGCAGAGCGCCCGTGGCCGGAATCTCGAAGTATTTGGCGACTACGTAATTGAAGCTCAGGCTGTCTGTGAACGCGGCGCGGTGCCTGTTGATTCTTTCCGCGTAGCCGCGGCCCACGTCACCGTTTTTTTGTTCGTAATCGTGACCGCAGTGATACCCTGGGTGCTGATGGTGAGTTACTGCGTAGACGCCGCGCTCGTGCAGCAACTTCATCTGCTGGCGCAAGGGGTAATGAGCACTGACGGCCCCGCTCAGGAGAATCGAATTCAACGGGTCGGGATTGTACGGGACTAGAAAATCGGGCGAAGCCGAGTGCGGAACCCACACCACCTGCTTGAGGCCCGCGAACGCCGGGTAGAACTTCTCCCAGACATAACCGTAGGTCGCAAGCACCGCGTGGCAAAAGGCGAAGGTGACGAGCTTCCTCTGCCTCATTACGTCGCTCCACCAGTGCAGGTCGTCCGCGAAGATATACTTCTTGCACTCAAGCCAGCGCATGTCGAACCCGCGAAGCGCCAACGTGTCGTAACCTTCCCAGAACAGGATGACTTCGGGCAGCTCGCCAACCTCTTCCAGAATTATCTCCTTAATTTTCCTCCGCCTGTCCCGCAAGCAGTGCATCTCCATCTGCCGCCAGCCATATTTGCCAATCAGCTCTTTCATCACGTAGAAGAACTCTCTGCTGACGTAGCTTCGCAAGGCCCGCAATGGTGACACGATGAGCTTCATTAAAACTGGCCCAGTGGGGACGCAGCCATTTTCATCAGCTCGTCCCTGTCAGGTATCGCGAAGCTGTAACCGCCGAGGCGCGGCGCGTCGTCCGGCGGGCGGCTCTCGTTCGTCCCGCGCAGATAGAAAGCGCCTTCGAGCCGCCCGACCGGCGGAAAGGTGCGTATGTCCTCGAACTCAATGGCAGGCTCGCCCCGTTCGTCTTGGGCCAGCCGCGCGCAGACCTCGCCGTGGCTCCGCCAGCCGTCCGTCGTAAAACGATAACGCAGCGCCGCGATTTGCCGCCTCGTCAGGCGCGGCAGGTTCTGAAGCGCCGTCAGGTAAGCGCCGCCCTCGCGCCGCACGGGGACGCGGACGTGCAGCCGGCGGGTCTGCGCGCGGTCGTTCCATGAGCGGACGGAATAAGAGACGCCGTCAATCGTCCTCCGCTCCGTTTCGATTCCGCCGCCGGCGATGCTCCGCGCCTCGCCCTGGAAGAGCAGCCCTTCGACGCTGCGCAGCGAGACGCGGATTCT
>DATFCB010000743.1:0-2993 GCA_035253525.1 Pyrinomonadaceae bacterium
CCTTCGTGCTCGACCTCGCGCCGGTCTTTGAGCGCGCGCGCCTCGTCAACCAGCCGCAGGGCTTCGTCCATCGCGCGCACGTTCCGCTCGCGCGACACGATCTCGCGCTGCAACTCTTCGAGCGCGATTGTCAGTTCCGCGACGCGCGCGGCGATTGCTTTATGCTCCTCGACCAGTTCGTCGTAGCGCGCGAGTTGGCTCTCCGCCCCGGCGATGCGGCCCCTTATCTCTGCCGACTGTTGCTTGATGAGGTTGACCGTGTCGAGCAGGCGCTCGGCCCCGTCGCGGTACTCTTCGACCTTGAGCAGCTTGTCGAAGGCGGCCTTGCGCTGCGTGGCGGGCCTGAGAAAGTCTGCCGTAAACGTCCCCTGCGGCACGCCTATGGCCGAGCGGAAGAGCGCCTCCAAATCTGTGCCAGGTTCTATCCCTAAGAGCTTGCGCAGCACCGCCGCCACGTCCGTCTTCTTTTCGGCAATTTTGCCGAGGTCGCGGTCGTGCACGTAGTAGCCCTGGGCCGTGTCGCGGTAGACGGTGTAAGGCCGCTCATCCACGTCGCTGACGAAGGTGACGCGCACCGAGCCCTTCTTCGCGCCGCGCCGCAGGAAGTCCTCTTTCCTGTAGTCGAGCATATCGAAGAGCGACCACGCGATGGCTTCGAGGATAGTGGTCTTGCCCGCGCCGTTCTCGCCCGTGATCGCGGTGATGCCGCGGTCGAAGTTGAACTCCGCGCGCTCATAGGCTTTGATGTTATCCAGTTCGACCCGTGTGACGTGCATCTTTATGAACGCTGAATGCGTATTCTTTGCGACTTTGCGCCTCCAGCGTGAAAATTGCCTCACGCAAAGGCGCAAAGTCGCAAAGAAGTTGAATCTGTCTTTCGACCCTCGCTCATCTCATCCGGCACCCTTAGCTTATAGCTTCTCCTGTATCTTCTTCAACAGCGGGCGCGGGGCCGTGATGATTGCTCCGCCGGGCTGGAGCTTGACCGTGATTTTTTCGGCCAACACCTGGACGGCCGGGGGCTTGTAGACGAGCAAATTGTCCGTCCGGGTGTGCGGGCGGTAGCGGAGGCTCGTGACGGCCGAGTTGATCCTGTGTAGGAAACTGTTCCAGTCGTAGACAGGGACCAGGACGGTCCGGCTCATACTCATGAGGGCGAGCAGGGAGCTGAGCACGGCCATGAAACTGGCCCACGCGGCGATGGCTTTCTGAATGGTCGAGACGTATTCGTCGTAACTCACGTCGCTGCTCAGTCGGCTGCCCTTGATGACCAGCAGGTAGAAGACGAACCCGCCGAGCGTCGAGAGCACGAGCGCGAAGAGATAGATTTTCAGGAATCTCGTCAGGAAGCTCATCGGAGTTTACAGGTCTTCTATCCTGAGCGGCGTGTCGGCGTTCTTCCAGGCGCGCTCGAACTCGCGCCGGACGAGTTCGGCCTCGCGCCGCTTGCCCTGCGCTTTAAGGCTCTCCATCAGACCGAAGAGCGAGCGGCCGTTGCGGCGGTTGCGCGCGAGGTCTTCGCGGAAGACTTTCTCGGCCTCACCGTACTGCGCGTCGAGCATGAGCGCGCCGCCCAGGGATTCGCGCGAGAGCGGGTGATACCAGCCGGGTGGCTCGTCGTAGGCGAGCGCGTCTTCGGCCTCCACAGCCTTTCGCAAAAATTCGATCGCTCCCTTTTTATCATTCTTCGCGCGGGCGATGCGTGCATTGAGAAAATGCTCGGCGATTTTCAGCACGCCGCGCGCGGTGTTCTGCGACCCGTAGGTGGCGTCCGGCGGGGTCGCCTCCTCTGCCGCGACGAAAGTTTTGAGTTCCGCTTCGGCCTCTTTCGTCTTGGCGGTCGCCGCCAACGCCATCCCGCGGCCCCAGTGCCAAAGCGCACGCGTGATGGGCGTCTCGGCCCCGGGCTCCTTCGTCTTCAGCAAATCTTCCCAGCGGCTGAAGCGCGTCATGATGAGGACGGTGGTCGGCAGGAACGATTCGAGCGGGGGCGCATTCTTGATGAAGAGACGGACGTTCTCTTCGAGCAGCGCGGCGGCGCGGATGGCGTCACTGTAGCGTCCCTGCATGCTGTGGGCCGCAGCGAGGAAGTGCAAATTGTGACTGTAGTAGCCTAGCTGGTAAACGCCTTGTGGGCCAAATTTCTCAAAGTAGTCGCGGTCGGCCGCCGCCGCCCACTCGTTATTCTGCGCGGCGCGCTCGTAGTCGCCCGTGCGCATGTAAGTGTGTGCGGGCATGTGTACGAGGTGGCCTGCCGCCGGGGTGAGCTTCGCCAGCAGGTCCGCGCTCTGAAGCGCGCGCTCCGGGTAGGGCGAGGCTTCGACGGCGTGTATGTAGAGGTGGTGCGCGCCGATGTGCGTCGGGTCGCGCCGGATGATGGCTTCGAGCGCGGCGACGACCTCCTCGGTCCCCTCTGCGGGTTGCCCTCGCGGACTCCACAGCTTCCACGCGTTGATGATCATCGCGGCGTCGGCCCAAAGAGTAGCCGCGTCCAGGTCGTCCGGGTAGCGGCGCATGACCTCGCGCATCGCGTCGCGGTAGGCGAGCCACAGCGTCTTCTGGTCGGCGCTCGCATCGGCCGAAAATCTTTTCGCCAGGGCTTCGAGGTAAGCGCGCTCATGCTCCGGCGCTTTCGCGGCGAGCGACAAGCCTTTCTGCACGGCGTCGTAGGCGGCCTTCATGCGCTCCGGCGAAATCGTCGTCTCGTTGTAGTTGGGGCCGACAGACATCGCGACGCCCCAGTGTGCCATCGCGAGCGATGAATCCAACTCGGCCGCGCGGCGGAACGACTTTGCCGCTTCATCGTGGTTGAATCCGTACATGAGAATCGCCCCCTGGTCGAAAAACTTCTGCGCCTCCGCATTCGTCGTCGAAACGGGGAAGCGAAACCCGCCCAGATTCTCAATCAACCGCGCAGGCGTCTCTCCCGTCGCCGCCCCCGTGTGCCCGTGCTGCGCGAGCGCGGCGCTAGAGGTTAAAAGCAGAGCAAGAAT
>DATFCB010000744.1:0-4465 GCA_035253525.1 Pyrinomonadaceae bacterium
ACACCTACGGGACGGACCAGCGCAGCGACGACGTGGTCGCCACCTACAGCTCGCGCGGGCCGACGCGCAGTTATTGGACGGACGTGGCCGGTGTACGCCACTACGACAACATTATCAAGCCGGAGATTGTCGCCCCCGGAAACAAACTGGTCGCGGCGCGTGCGAAAGTAAACGAGATCGTCACGGCCAACTCCGACCTCCTGGTCGAACTCGACGGCGGCGACGCCCACGGCGAGATGTACCTGAGCGGAACCTCCATGGCGACGCCGATTGTGGCGGGTGCGGCTTCCGTGATTTTGCAGGCCAACCCTTCCTTGACGCCGAACATGGTCAAGATGATTCTGATGTACACGGCGCAGCCGCTCGCGGGCTTCAACATGTTCGAGCAGGGCGCGGGCCAGCTCAACATAGAGGGCGCGGTCCGTTTGGCGAGGCTCGTTCGGACGGACTTGACGGCCGCGACGCCGCTGGGCGCGCCGCTCCTGACGACGGCCACGCCCCCGGCGGCCCGCAGCACGATTGCCGGGCACACGTTCACCTGGTCGCAGGGCATCGTCCTGAATCACACCTACGCCACGGGGACGAGCCTCGTCACGAAGTACCAGAAGATTTACGGCAAGGGCATCATGCTCGGCGATGGAATCATGCTCGGCGACGGCATCATGCTCGGCGATTCGACGATGATGACGAACGGCATCATGCTCGGCGATAACATTCTGACCAGCAACGGCATCATGCTCGGCGACGGCACGTTCTTCTGTTCCACAGGCATCATGCTCGGCGACGGCATCATGCTCGGCGACGGCATCATGCTCGGCGACGGCATCATGTTGGGCGACGGGATCATGCTCGGCGACGGCATCATGTTGGGCGACTCTGTCGTGGAAGCCCAGTCGGCGATGCTTAAAGGCGACGACACCCCGCACATGAGGTAAGGAGAGGCGAACAAGGGTTTAGGAGTTAACTGAAAGACATATCCCCCGAACGAGTCTTCGGAAACAGTGAGTCGTACAGTCTTGCCGTTGTTCCGCACTTCT
Organism: Pyrinomonadaceae bacterium; assembly: GCA_035253525.1. Taxonomy (GTDB): domain Bacteria; phylum Acidobacteriota; class Blastocatellia; order Pyrinomonadales; family Pyrinomonadaceae; genus QHXM01. Next base: position 1,038 of record DATFCB010000744.1, read on the forward strand.
TTACTGGAAAGAGTCCACAGGCGGCTCGCATGACGCCCAACCGGGTGCGGCGAGACGCCTGTGCTTTCTCTCAAATTGAGAGAGCCAAACCTTCAGTCTGACCGAATTCTCTCTCTCTGACCTCCCTTCAGAGACTGCCCCGAAATCTTAACTGAAGAAATAGTGCGAGTTAGCTGGCGAGCGCCCTGCGGCATGATGCTTGCCATTAATCTTGCAGCGCCGGGAGGCAGTTCCGACTCCCGCAGGTCAATTCCCGAGTTTCCCGACATCAGTTAGAGCCAACATCTTTCACGAGAGGTCACGCGCTTTGAGCAGAAGAAGAAACGCGACGCCGTACATGTGGACGATCATCGTCCTCGGGTCGGCGTCCTTTCTCTTTTCCATCCTCAACGTCACCGCCGCGCAGATTGACATACGCTTTCTCTTCCTCGCCCTCATCACGATCTGCATCGGCTCGCGCATCACCATCCAGATTCCGCGCCTCAGCTCTCACATCTCCGTCTCCGACACCTTCATCTTTCTCTCGATGCTGCTCTTCGGCGGCGACTTGGCGATTATGCTTTCCGCCACCGAGTCGCTCTGCTCAAGCCTGCGCTTTAGCAAGAAGCGCCTGACCATCGCCTTCAACGCGGCGACTGCGGCCTTCTCCACTTTCCTCACGATCTGGATTTTACGCTTCAGCTTCGGGTCGCTCCTTGACCTGCGCGGCGGCTACTCGGCCCCCTTCATCATCGGCATCTGCGTGATGGCGCTGGTGCAGTACATAGGCAACTCCGGGATGGTTGCGACCGCCGCCGCGCTGAAAATTAACCAGCCGCTCTGGACGACGTGGCGCAAGAGTTTCCTCTGGACTTCGATCACCTACTTCGCGGGCGCTTCGGCTGCGGGCATCATCGCCAAGCTGATTGATACGGTCGGCTTCTACGCCTTCCTCGCCACGACCCCGATCATCGCCATCGTCTACTTCACCTACTGCACTTACCTGAAGAACGTGGAGGCATCCGTCGCGCAGGCCGAGCAGGCCGAGCGCCACGTCGCCGCCCTCAGAGAGAGCGAGGAGCGCTTCCGCAGCGCGTTCGACCACGCGGCCGGCATGGCCTTAGTGGCGACCGACGGGGGCTGGATCAAGGTCAACCGCTCCTTGTGCGAGATGGTCGGTTATTCCGAAGAAGAATTGCTGGCCTCCAACTTTCAGGCCATCACGCACGAGGACGACCTGGAAGACATGATGGCGCAGGTCGGCAAACTGCTTGAGGGCCAATTCTCGACCTACCAGATGGAGCTGCGCTACAAGCACAAGCGCGGCCACGTCGTCTGGGCGCTCCTGAGCGTCACCGCGATTCGCGACTCGCTGACCGCCTCGGCCAATCTCATCTTCCAGATTCAGGACATCACGGACCGCAAGCGCGCCGAAGAGCAACTTCTACACGAAGCCTTCCACGACGTGCTGACGGGGCTCCCGAACCGCGCCCTCTTCATGGATCACCTGAAGCTCTCCGTCGAGCGCGGCAAGCGGCGCGAAGACCGCCTCTTCGCCGTCCTCTTCCTGGACCTCGACCGCTTCAAGATCATCAACGACTCTCTGGGCCACATGGTCGGCGACCAACTGCTCGTCGGCATCGCGCGCCGCCTGGAAATCTGCCTCCGCCCCGGCGACACGGTGGCGCGTTTGGGCGGCGACGAGTTTACGGTCCTCCTGGAAGACTTGACGAGCGTGACCGAGGCGATTGACGTGGCCGACCGGCTGCAAAAGGCTATCGCCCTGCCCTTCAATCTCAACGGCCACGAGGTCTTCACGACCGTCAGCATCGGAATAGCGCTTTCGAGCACGGGCTACGACCGCCCGGAAGAAGTCCTGCGCGACGCGGATACGGCGATGTATCGCGCGAAGATGCTCGGCAAGGCCCGCCACGAGGTCTTCGACAAGACCATGCACGCGCGCGCGATGAACCTGCTGCAAATGGAGAGTGACCTCCGGCGCGCCATCGAGCGTCGCGAGTTCATCCTCCACTACCAGCCGATTGTCGAACTCGAAACTGGCACAATCCGCGGCTTCGAGGCGCTCATCCGCTGGCAGCACCCCGAGCGCGGCTTCGTCTCGCCGAACGAGTTCATCACGATTGCCGAAGAGACCGGGCTGATTACGCCCATCGGGCAGTGGGTGCTGGAAGAGGCTTGCCGCCAGATTCGGCTCTGGCAGGACGAGTTCCCGCAGTTCCCGCCGCTCCAGATCAGCGTCAATTTGTCCAGCAAGCAGTTCATCAACTCGAACCTGACCGAGCAGATTCGCCGCATCCTGCGCGAGACGAACGTCCAGCCGCAGAGCCTCAAGCTTGAGATCACGGAGAGCATGGTGATGGAGAACTTCGAGACGGCCGTCGAGATGCTCGAACAGCTCCGCACGCTCGGACTCGAATTCAGCATTGACGACTTCGGCACGGGCTACTCCAGCTTGAGCTACCTGCACCGCTTCCCCATCTCGACTTTGAAGATTGACCGCTCGTTCGTCAGCAGCATGACCGGCAACAACGAGAACGCGGAAATCGTCCGCACCATCGTCATGCTGGCGCGCAGCCTGAAGATGAACGTCGTGGCCGAGGGCGTGGAAACACGCGACCAGCTCGCGCAGCTCGCGCTCCTCGAATGCGAGTATGGGCAGGGCTACTACTTCTCCAAGCCGCTCGACGCCAAGGGGGCCGCGCGCTTGCTCTCAGAGCGCCACACTTACCCGATTCCGCTCTCCACGCTTGACGGCATCCTTCAACAGGAGAGCGTACTGGCCGCATGAAGAGTGAGCGCGCACTCCGAAGCGCGCTCTTTTAATTTGTCTGTTTGATTAAAAGACCCGACCGTTATGCCTGAGCTTGAGACAGACCGTTTGCTGCTCCGCCAGTTCGCGCTCGACGACCTGGACGAGTTGGCCCAAATTTTCGCGGACCCGGAAGTGGTCAAACACCTGGGCTCGGGCCAACCCGCTTCGAGGGAGGAGACTGAAACCGCGCTTCGCAGCATCATCGCGCACTGGGGGCATCACGGCTTCGGCAGGTGGGCGGCCGTGTACAGGCCGACGCGCGAGCTGATAGGCTACGGCGGCTTGCGAAGTTTTCACGGCGAGCCGGAGCTGGTCTATCTCCTGAAGAAATCTTACTGGGGCCACGGGCTGGCGACGGAGATGGCGCGGGCCTGCCTCAAGTTCGGCTTCGGGGAATTAGGGTTCAAGCGCGTCATCGCGATGGCGAAGACGGCCAACGCCGCGTCACATCGCGTCATGGAAAAGGCCGGGATGCATTTTGAAAGGGCCGCCATCATCTACGGCATGGACATCGTCCGCTATGCCCTCTCGCGTTCCGACCACCTGTCGGCACAGTCGCCCCCTGCGCTCGCTTACGACATACACTGCTTCAACCGCGAAGACCATCAGCGAACGC
>DATFCB010000745.1:0-4964 GCA_035253525.1 Pyrinomonadaceae bacterium
GAACGCGCACGCGCATGCGCGAGCGAAGTGGGCGCGGCGCGCTCTCAAGGACGCTCACCTCCGCGTCCAAAATCTGCGTCGGGCGCAGCCGCCCCACAGGCGCGAGCACCATCCCGCGCAAGACCTCGGCCGCCTCGACGCCGCCGAGGTTGACGGCCGTCCTTTGCCCGGCGACGGCGCGCTCGACGCGCGCGTTGTGCACCTGAAGGCCGCGCACGCGGACGCGCGCGCCCTCAGGCAGCAACTCCAATTCGTCGCCCTCCGCTATCCGGCCCGCGACGAGCGTGCCGGTCGCGACCGCGCCGAAGCCGCGCATCGTGAAAGAGCGGTCAATTGGGAGACGCGCCACGGAAGAAGCCGGACGCGCCGGCACAAGCTGAGCGACTTCCAGAAGTGTTGTCTTCAACTCTTCAAGGCCCGTGCGCTCACGCGCGCTGACCGTGAGCACGGGCGCGCCTTCAAGGAAAGAGCCGCGGACCAATTCTTCCGCCTCGGCGTGGACGAGCGCGAGCAGTTCGTCGTCAACCGTGTCCGCCTTGGTGATGACGACGAGGCCGTGGCGCACGCCGAGCAGGCGGCAGATGTCGAAGTGCTCGCGCGTCTGCGGCATGACGCCTTCGTCGGCCGCGATGACGAGCGCGACCGCGTCTATGCCGTGCGCGCCGGCGAGCATGTTCTTGACGAAACGCTCGTGGCCCGGAACGTCTATGAAGCCGACGCGCACGCCGTCGAGTTCAAGCTCCGCGAAGCCTAAGTCAATCGTGATGCCGCGCCGCTTCTCCTCCGGCAAGCGATCCGCGTCCACGCCCGTCAGCGCGCGCACCAACGCAGTCTTCCCGTGATCTATGTGCCCGGCCGTGCCGACGATGATGGATTTCATAGTGATCAGTGATGAGTGATAAGTGATAAGCAAAAACCGTCTGTCTTTTTCTTATCACTTATCACTCATCACTGATCACTTTACTTCACTATTTCAAAATCAATCCACTGCGAGGCGACGTTGCGCTTCTTGTTGGCGAGGAGGTCCGTGACGACGACTTGGAGGATGTATTCGCCGGGTTGCGCTTCTTTGCCCAGTTGAATGCGGCCGCCCGCCTTGAGATGTTTGGGGTCGGGCTGGTCGCCCATCTCGTAGGTCATGGGCTTACCCGTGTAGAGTTCGCGGCCGTCGCGGAACATGCGGACCTGCGTTTGGAGCTGCGGCTGGCGCGTCGTGCGGTCCAGTTGCGCGTTGTAGATGGTGTAGGTGTAGCGCAGGGTCATGCCGCCGCGCAGGCGGCGGACGGAGGGGCCGGCCTGCGGCTCAATCGGCTCCGTGCCTTCGGCCTGCGCGTCCGCCTTCTTCGCGTCCAGCCCGGTGACGACGAGGCCCGAGAGCGTCAGGCGGTTGGCGTCAACGTCCGGCACCTCTATGAACTGGCTGGCCGAGCCGACGCGCTGCGTCGCGGCGTCGCGCACGGCGACGCGCAATTGATATGCGCCGGGCTTTTTGACGGGCACGTTCAGCGTGTAGACGAGGCCGTCTTCGAGGATGCTCTGATAGGCGTCGTCGCGCGCGCGAACCGTGTGCGTGCGCGTGAAAGAGTCTATGGCGTTGCCGTAATCGCCGAAGGTGTAGGCCGCGACATCAATCGTCGCAACCTTCCATCCGTCCGCCTCCTCCTTGAACGTGAGGTCGCGCCCGTTGACGTGGAGCATGGAGTACATGACGGAGCCTGTCTGCCGGTCGTGGCCGAAAAGAGTGGTCAGGCGCACGCCCAGCTCGTTGGCGCTGAAGGGCGAGGTGAGCGCGGCGAGGAAGTTGTCGCCGGAGGCGCGCTTGAGCCGCCGCGCCTCATCGTCGGCCACGCCGTAGAAACCGCTGCGCGAGCGGACGCGCAAGCCCGGCCGCTTGACGTTGACAGTGACCTTATGAAACTTGTTGCGGCCACCCGATGCGTCGAAGGTTGACTCCTCGGGCCGGTAGCCGATGAGGTAATAGCCGCTCTGGTCGTCGAGCACGCTGCGTATGCCTTTACTGAAGTCGTTCGCGTTGCGGATGGCGAAGCCACCGGTCAAGCGCGCCACGTATTCGAGGCCGCCCTGCGTGTCGAAAAAATCCTGGCGGCGGTCAAAGATGCGCTGTTCAAGCTGGGCCGGCGAGTAATCAGACGTGCTGTCTGTGGCCTGCAAGTTGAGGACTTGCAGCCCGCGCATGTCCATCGTGTAGATGACGACCGAGGCGCGGTTGGCCTCGTCCGTCAGGCGGCGTAAGGATTCGAGCACGCGCGAATTCTGCACGGTGCCGGCGGACTCGCCCTTGATTCCAGCCCTCCCGCCGCCGCCGCCCGAGTCGTTTCGGACGTTGGTCCTATTTCTCGCGAAGAGGCGAAAGCCGTCGGAAAAGAGGAGGACGGACTTGCGGCCGGGCAAGTCTCCGAGGCTGCGGACGACGAAGCCGACCGCGCCGAGCGTGCCGACGGCGAAGAACTCCTCGCGAAACTGGCTGCTCTCTTCTTCGGCTTCGCGCCGCTCCTCCTGCGACCGGCGGGCCAGTTCCGCGGCGCTCTCCTGAATGCTGTTGGCGTGCAGAGCCATGTCATCTTTTTCAAGCGGCGCGAAGGCAGCCACCCCGCCACGGCCCATCGGATACCAGCGCACGCGTTCGATGGCAGCGTAAAGCTGGCGGCGGTCGGAGGTGAACTGCTGCAACGCGCCGATGCCGGCGCTGGTGCGTATGATGGCGACCAGATCGTCCCCGCGCATTTGATTGTCCACGAAATTTTTGAGCGCGCGACGTGTGAACGCGGTGCTCTCGAAAGACATGCCGAGGTCATCCACGACGAGCGCGATGGTGCGGCGGACCTGCTCGCGCTTGAGGCGCACGGGCGGCGGCGCGGCGGCAACAGTTGCGTCCGCGGGACGGGACGGCGAGGCCGAAGCGACGGGCTGTGGCTCGCTTGCTCCCGTAGAGATGTACGAGAAGTTAGTTATCTTCTGCGGGCGGTCGTCCTCCAACACCTCCACCTCTTCGGGCCGCAGGTCCGTCACCTTCCGGCCGTCCTTGTCCGTCACGACCGCGTCCACCTGCACGAGATTGGTGCTGATACGCACCACCTCCGCGTCGTCCGCCGCCGCCTCCTGCTGCTGCGGCCTCTGCGGCTCCTGCCCGAACGCCGCCGCCAGCAGCGAGAACGCCAGCATCAACGCGAGCAAACTTCGTCTCATGTAAACCTCCGAAAAGCAGTGATAAGTGATGAGTGATAAGTGATAAGTAAAAACCTCTTTCTTTTACTCATCACTTATCACTCATCACTTATCACTGCTTATTTTCATTTCACTATTTCAAAATCAATCCACTGCGTCGCCGTGCGGTACTTCTCTTTGGCGAGGGGGTCCGTGACGATGACCTGGAGGACGTATTCGCCGGGCGGAAGGCTCGTCCCCAGTTGTAGTGCCCCGCCGGTTTGAAGCCTTTTCACGTCCGCCTGGCCGGTCGCGTCGAAGGGCTGCACGCGCCCCGAGAATACCTCCTGGCCCTCGCGGAAAAGGCGCATCTGGGTCTGGACGGCGGGCCGCCCCGTCGCCTTGTCCACCTGCGCGTTGAAGATTGAGTAGGCGTATCGCATGACGAGGCCGCGGCGGAAGCGGCGCACGGCCGGGCTGGCCTGCGGGTCCGTCTCGAAGGACGCCGAGCCAGCGCCCGTGCTCGTCCCTCCCGCGTCCGCCTCCGGCTTCACCTGCTTGGCCGTGGGGTCAACGCCGTCCACGACGAGGCCCGAGAGCGTCAGGCGGTTCTTTTTGATGTCAGGCACTTCTATGAACTGGCTGGCGGAGCCTATGCGCTCGGAGGACGCGTCGCGCACGACGGCGCGGAGCTGGTAAGCGCCCGGCTTCTTGACGGGGACCGAGAGGTTGTAAACGAAGCCGTGTTCGAGTAGGCGCTTGTAAGTCTCGCCGCGCGCGCGCAGGTTGTGCGTGGCGCTGACTTCGTCTATCACCCTCCCGTTGTCGCCGAAGGTGACGGCCACCACGTCTATCGTCGCCTTGTGCCAGTCGTCCGGCTCGTCCGTGAACTTCAGGTCGCGCCCCTCTACGTGGAACATGGAGCGGACGAAGCTGCCCGCCTTCGCGTCGTTCGTGTAGAGCGAGGTCAGGCGCACCTCTACGCCGCCCGTGTTAAAGGGCGAGGTGAGCGCCTGGCCCAACTGCTGCTCGCGCGTCAGGTTCGTGGGGCGCGCCTCTTCGTCCGTCACCCCGTAGAAGCCCGTGCGTGTGCGGTGCTTGAGGCCGGGCCGCTTGAGCTTGAGCGTGATCTTGTGAAACTTGCGGCGGCCCGTGGCCGCGTCGAAAGTTGATTCTTCGGGCCGGTAGCCAATCAGGTAGTAGCCCTTCTGGTCGTCGAGCACGCGCTGAATCCCGGCGCTCAGGTCGTTGGTGTTGCGGATCGGGAAGCCGCCCGTCTGGCGCGCGATGTAGTTCAAGCCCTCCTGCGACTCGAAGAAATCGCCGCGTCGTTCTTCGAGACTCGCTTCGAGTTGGTCCGCGCTCAAGTCTGAGACGTTGTCGGCGGCAGTAAGCCCGAGCGTTTGCAGGCCGCGCGCGTCCATCGTGTAGATGACGACCGAGGCGCGGTTGGCGAGGTCGGTCAGGCGGCGGAGGTTTTCGCGGACGCGGTCGTTGCCGGGGTCGCGCGTGTACATCCGGAAGCCGTCGGAGAAGAGGACGACCGACTTGCGGCCGGGCAGCTCGCGCAGGCCGCGGATGACGAAGTTGAGCGCGCCGAGCGTGCCGACCGAGAACAGCTCCTCGCGGAACTCGTCGAGTTCCCGGCCGGGCATCTTGATGCCGGCGCCGAGGAGCGTCGGGTCTGACTGAAGTCCGCCGCCGCTCGACGGCCCGTTGACGGAATCGCGGATGAGCGTCTCGCCGCCGATGGGCGCGAAGGCGCTGATGGAGCTGCGGCTGGCGAGGTTGTAGCGGAC
>DATFCB010000746.1:0-6550 GCA_035253525.1 Pyrinomonadaceae bacterium
CCCTCTCCACCGCCCAGAAATATCAGGAAGCTCTCAGACGACAGAACCAGCGCACGAACTTCAGACGCGGCTGCTAATCCGAAACTCAACCCCTTTGCGCCTCCAGCGTGAGATGTATTGGTTTTCTCACGCTGGAGGCGCTGGAGGCGCAAAGAGTCGAGTCAACGTTTGGACTAATCTTTCTATCGGTTGTAAACTCCTCCCCGTCACATCAATGTCAGAGGGAGAAGCCATTCATGCGCGACTTTTTCACACGCGGGCGCGCGTTGCTGTGCGCGTCCGTCATCGTCTGCTTTGCCATCGTTCATAACGTCACCACCACGAGAGGCATGAGCACTTCGGCTAATCAGTCCTTCACCACTGAGGCGAGCGGGAGAGCGGACGCCGAGCCGAACCCGCTCACGGACAAGTGGGGCGGACCTTACGGCGGCATCCCTCCGTTCGACCGTGTGAAGATCGCGGACTTCAAACCCGCGCTCGAAGCGGCCATGAGTGAAAAACTCTCCGAGGTCGAGCGCATCGCGTCTAACTCCGAGAAGCCGACCTTCGACAACACCATCGCCGCGCTCGAACGCACGGGACGCTCGCTCGACCGCGTCCAGACCGTCTACGGCGTTTGGGGTTCCACGATGAACGGCCCCGAATTCCAGGCCGTACAGCGCGAGATGGCCCCGCGCCTCGCCGCCTTCAACGACAAAATCACGCAGAACGAAGCGCTCTTCCGCCGCATTGAGGCCGTCTACAACTCGCCCGACAAGTCGAAGTGGACGCCGGAACAGCAGCGCCTGGCCTGGCTCTATTACACCAACTTCGTGCGCGCCGGAGCGAAGCTCAAGCCCGAAGCCAAGACGCGGCTGTCAGAGATAAATCAGAAGCTGGCGGGCCTCTACACGAGCTTCGGCCAGAACGTCCTGACGGACGAAACGGACCAGTTTCTTGTCATCAAGACCGAAGCGGAGTTGGCCGGACTTCCGCAGTCCGTGCGCGACGCGGCGGCCGCTGCCGCTGCCACGAAGAAGATGCCGGGCGCGTGGGTGATTACCAACACGCGCTCTTCCGTGGACCCGTTTCTCACCTACTCCGAACGTCGCGAGCTGCGCGAGAAAGCCTGGCGCATGTTCGTCAATCGCGGCGACGGCGGCGGGAAGACGGACAACAACGCTAACATCACGGAGATTCTTCAACTGCGCGCCGAGCGCGCGCGGCTTCTCGGTTACCCGACGCACGCGCACTGGCGTCTTGAGAACACGATGGCGAAGACGCCCGAGCGCGCGCTCGAATTGATGGAGGCGGTCTGGAAGCCTGCCGTCGCGCGCGTGCGCGAGGAGGTCGCGGACATGCAGGCGTTCGCGGACAAGGAGGGCGCGAAGATTAAGATCGAGCCGTGGGACTATCGCTACTACGCGGAGAAAGTCCGCAAGGCCCGCTACGATTTAGATCAGAACGAGGTCAAGCCTTACCTGCAACTCGAAAAACTGCGCGAGGGAATGTTCTGGGTTGCGGGCGAACTCTTCGGCTTTAACTTCACCCCGGTCACAAACGTCCCCGTCTATCACCCGGACGTGCGCGTCTGGGAGGTGACGGACAAGACCACGAAGCGTCACGTAGGGTTGTGGTACTTCGACCCGTACGCGCGAGAAGGCAAACGCTCAGGCGCATGGATGAACGCCTACCGCCCGCAGCAGCGCAACGAAGGCGACGTGACGACCATCGTCTCGAACAACTCGAACTTCGTGAAGGGCAAGCCGGGTGAGCCTGTGCTCATCTCGTGGGACGACGCGGAAACGCTTTTCCACGAATTCGGCCACGCGCTACACGGCCTCAATTCGAGCGTCACCTACCCATCGCTCGCGGGGACGGCAGTCCCGCGCGATTACGTCGAGTTCCCGTCGCAGCTTTTGGAGCACTGGCTCTTGACGCCGGAAGTCCTGCAAAAATTCGCCGTGCATTACCAGACGGGCAAGCCGATTCCGAAGGATTTGGTCGAGCGCATAGAGCGCGCCTCGACCTTCAACGAAGGCTTCGCCACGACTGAGTATTTGTCGAGCGCGCTTGTTGACATGAAGCTGCACCTGGCGGGGAGTCGCAAGATTGACCCGGACGCTTTCGAGCGCGAGACGCTGGCTCAGTTGGGGATGCCCGCAGAGCTGGTCATGCGCCACCGCACGCCGCAATTCGGCCACGTCTTCTCGGGCGACTCTTACTCGGCGGGCTACTACAGCTACCTCTGGTCGGACGTGTTGACGGCCGACGCCTACGGGGCGTTCACGGAGGGCGGCGGCCCCTACGACAAAGCGGTCGCGCAGAGACTACGGCAATACATCTTCTCGGTCGGCAACACAACCGACCCGGCCGAAGCCTATCGCGCCTTCCGCGGCCGCGACCCCAGGATTGACGCCCTGATGCGCAAGCGCGGCTTTACGCCGAAAGAGACTAAACAGGAAGGGAAGCCGGCCACGAAGTAGCGTGAGGCTGCACGGCAGAGCCTCGTTATTCTTCTTAGCGCCTTTGCGGCTTTGCGTGAGACTAATTTTTCACGCTGGAGGCGCAAAGGCGCTAAGTTCCACTATTGACCGGGCGTGGCTTGTCTATAAAACTCCCTGAAGACGGCAACTCCGTTCTCTCCGAATGCGAATTGAACACCGCCGAGCCGCATCTCCACCCGGCGAGCTTTGGCAAGCATTTCCATCACCGTCCTGTTCAAAACAATCCCGTAGGCCATGCCTGTCACTCCGTCTTTCGAGTCTTTGCCGGCGAAAGTCGTCGTTCCAATCTCAATTGTTTGACCGTCAATCGAGGCAACCAGTTTCAGGTCTGTGAACGGCTCAATGTCTTTGGTGAAGAAGTAGAGCGCGATGACGAATCTTTCCGGGGCGGCCTTGGGGCTGGTCCCCGGAAAGGAGGAATGTAAGCTAAGAAAGATGCAAGCGCCCGTGACACAGGTGATCGGCGTCGCCCCAAGCTTCAACGTCGTCTGGTCCTTCGCCCGGTCATACTCCTTTTCAATCCTCGCTCTAATATCGGAGTTATTCTCTGCCTTCGCCTGCTCGCTGCCCTGCGACGGCCCGGCTCCGCCCAGAACGTACTCGACAAAGTAGCGGCGCAGCTTGTCCCGGTTTTGTTTGAGATAGGCCGGGTGATCCTGCGCAATGCCCTCGTCGGCACGGGCCAGCAGGATGTAGGCTTCGAGTAAACCTTCGTCGCTCAGCTTTTTTAATCTCGCCAGCGAAGGACTGAGATTTTTCACTTTCCCGTCGCCGGTGGCGAGCGCGAGGACGCTTCGCAACGCGTCGGCCTCCTCCGCCAGACTATGCCGGTAGGTTTTCTCCTGCGGAAATGTTTTGGCGAACTTCTCCTTGTGCCAGGCCGAACGAGTCGCGCCGTAAGAAACCCATGCGAACGAGCCGTCGTCTTTGCCGCCCGCGAGCGCGTTCGGGGCCATCTCAATTTTCGCGTCGCCCTTGTCGTCAAAACTAACTTTGACCGGAATCTCTATCTCTGGGTGTGCCAATTCGGTGTTCGTCACCTGCGCCCACTGCGAGAGGCCGGAGACCGTGAAGCGGTTGTAAGGCTCGCTGATGTGCGCCTCTATGTAGCGGTCGCGCGCCTGGTCGTGTTTGCCCTGCTTCATCAGCGGCGTCGCCGAATAGCGGTACGCAGTCTCACGGTTTGGGTCAATCGCGATTGCCTTCTGATACCAGATTTCAGCCTGTGCGTAATCCCCCCTCTGCGTGTAAACGTCGCCGGAGAAGAGCGCCGCCTCGTACAGTTTCGGGTCGAGTTGGTATGCGCGCTGGTACATCTTGAGCGCGTCGTCGAGTTTGCCTTGCGAGAAGGCAGCCTCAGCCTCCATCATCAATTTATCCGCTTCCGCGTTCTCCGAAAACCGCTTGCCTTCGGAGCCGTCCGGCGGCGTGCTTTGAATCATGGCGTCAAGCACAGGCTCCGTATTGCCTAACTCTTTGGCCTTGAGGAAGGCGTTGCGCGCGCGAATCCTGATTGCCTTGCGGTCCGCCTCATCCTTCATGGTGTTCGCCTGCGCGATTAAAGCGAAGCCCAGATAGAGCTGCGTATCCGCGTTGTCGGGCTCGGCCGCCGCCAGCTTTTCCAGAATCGGCAGGGCCTCCGTGTATTTTTGCTGTTTGATTAGCTCGCTGGCTTGCTGCTTCAGCTTCGGCACGTCCTGGCCGGACTGAGCGGCGAGGGGCTGGCACAGTATTGAAAGACAGAACAGCACGAGCGCGCAGCAGGCGGCCGTGTTGAGGAAATTTCGTGGGAACATGTGACTCCTTTTAGTTAGACTTTCTTGAGGTCTTCTTGCGCCGGCTGGTATGGTCTGGGCGCGTCAAAGGATTCTGCACGGCGCGGCCGCACGCATGTTGCCGCATACGCGCGAAAGGGGCAAGCTCACAGCGTCGCGCTCACATTTGTGCTCGCGCGCGGTCGAATGAAAATCCCCCTAGAATTTATCGGCGCGCGGGAATAAAATGGCTGGCCTCAAGTCAGGAAGATGCCGCACACGGAGAGCGACAACAGATTGGACGGGAGCACCGCAACGCACTCCCGCCTCGCGAGCCTGCTGGCAGAGGCGGGCCGCGAGTTCTACGGGCGCGGGTGGGTATTGGGCACGAGCGGGAATTTCAGCGCCGTTTCTGGCACAGAACCACTGAGGCTGACCATCACCGCCAGTGGCGCGGACAAGGGAGCGCTCACCCTTGAGCACATCTTGCAGATAGACGCGATGGGCGAAGTCGTGCGCGGTGTGGGGCGGCCTTCGGACGAGACGCGGCTGCACCTCTCGGTCGTGCGCGCACGCGGGGCTGGGGCCGTCCTGCACACGCATTCCGTGTGGAGCACACTGCTCTCCGAGGCTTACGCACACGAGGGGCAACTGTTCATAGAAGGTTTCGAGATGCTGAAGGGCCTGGCGGGCGTCAGCACGCACGAGCACCGCGAATGCCTCCCCGTCATAGAGAACTCGCAGGACATGCCGGCGCTCGCGCGCTCACTCGAAGAGGCTCTGGAAAAACACACGGACGCTCACGGAGTCCTGCTGCGCCGCCACGGCCTCTACACCTGGGGGAAAGATTTGGCCGAGGCAAAGCGTCACGTGGAGATTCTGGAATTCCTGCTCGAAGTCACGGGGCGCGAGTTTTGTGCCAGCGGCCCGAAGGAGAAAGAGAAGCATGGCAATCGTGAGAATACCGGACGAGCGTAAGACGCTTCACGACGCGGAAGCGATTCGCAGCCACCTGGCGAGCATAGGCATAGGCTACGAGCGTTGGGAGGCCGCGCGCGAAGTGGCCCACAACGCGCCGCAGGAAGAAATCCTCGCCGCCTACGCCGGGGAGATTGAACGTCTCAAGAGGAGCGGCGGCTACGTGACGGCCGACGTGATTGACGTGCGCCCGGAGACGCCGGGACTCGACGCGATGCTGGCGAAGTTCAACCGCGAGCACTGGCATGACGAGGACGAGGTGCGGTTCGTCGTGCGCGGGCGCGGCATCTTCCACATACACCCCGAAAATGGTCCGGTGACGGCGATAGAGGTCGAGCCGGGCGATTTACTCAGCGTCCCGCGCGGCACGCGCCACTGGTTCGGCCTCTGCGCCGACCGGGATATACGCGCCATCCGTCTCTTCCAGGACGCGTCCGGTTGGACGCCGCATTACACCGAGAGCGGCACGGACGCAGGCTATCAGCCGATGTGTCTCGGCCCCGCTTATGTGCCAGTTCAGACCGAGGCCGTGTGAGCTTTTGAAACTTTCCATGCCGGCACAGCAGACGCGCGCCGTCCTCTTAGACATAGAGGGGACGACCACGCCCGTCGAGTTCGTCTACGAGATTCTTTTCCCCTTCGCGCGCTCGCACGTGCGCGAGTTCGTCGAACAACATTTCAATTCTGAAGCGGTGCGCGCGGACGTTGAAGCTCTGAGGGAAGAGCATCGTGCGGACGCGTTAAAGGGTAACGGGCCGCCGGCCTGGGGCGAAGATTCGGCGAGCTTGCTTCTGGCTTCCGCAGTCAGTTACGTTCACTGGCTGATGGATCAGGACCGGAAATCCAGGGCGTTGAAATCGCTGCAAGGGAAAATCTGGGAGGGCGGCTACCGAACGGGACGCCTTCGCGGGCAAGTCTACGCGGACGTGCCGCCAGCCTTCGAGCGCTGGAAGAAACAGGGGCGAGGAATTTATATCTTCTCGTCCGGGAGCGTGCTGGCACAGAAGTTAATCTTCGCGCACACCACCGAAGGGAACCTGACCCAGTACCTCAACGGCTACTTCGACACCACGACGGGCGCGAAGACGAGCGCGGCCAGCTATCAATCCATTGGCAAGAAAATCGGCGCACCTGCCGCCGAAATCTTATTCGTCTCGGACGTGGCCGCCGAACTGGATGCCGCACGCGACGCAGGCATGGGGACTGCCCTCTGCGTGCGACCCGGAAGCCGCGAGCCTGAGCAGTCCGCACACACTGTTATCCACACGTTCGATGAGATTCTTCCATAAATAACGAACCACGAACGTCTCACGCAAAGGCGCAAAGGCGCTA
>DATFCB010000747.1:0-11665 GCA_035253525.1 Pyrinomonadaceae bacterium
CCAGGCCCGTGCGCACTACGGCATGGTGCTCGCGCACATCGGCGTGGCGGTTTTCGTGGTCGGCGTGACGCTCGTGAAAGGCTATGAATCGGAGCGCGACGCGAATCTCAAGCCCGGCGAGCGCGTCACGCTCGGGCGCCATGCGTTCGAGCTCGAAAGCGTGACCGACGTCAAAGGTCCCAACTACGTCGCCGCGCGCGGGAAGGTGAACGTCACGCGCGACGGAAAACCGGTGCGCGTGCTTTATCCCGAGCGGCGTCTCTATACCGTGCAGGAGCAGGTGATGACCGAGGCGGCGATCGATCCGGGCCTCACGCGCGACCTCTACGTCTCGCTGGGCGAGCCCGTGAGCGGCGGGGCGTGGAGCGTGAGCATCTTTTACAAGCCGTTCGTGGATTGGATTTGGGGCGGCGCGGCGCTGATGGCCCTGGGCGGGGTACTCGCCGTCAGCGACCGGCGCTACAGGGTCGCCGCCCGCGAACGCCGCCGCGCAGGCCGGGCCGAGACGACGACGGACGAAGCGAAAGCGGCCCCCGCGCCCGCGCTGGCGAGGGCGACTACTGAAGAATCATGACGAAGTTTCTACTGCCCCTGGTCTTGTTCCTCGTGCTGGCCGTCTTCCTGTTCATAGGGTTGAGCCGCGACCCGCGCGAGGTTCCTTCGCCGCTGCTCGACAAGCCCGCGCCTGCGTTCAATCTGCCCCAACTGTCCGAGCCCCAGCGGAGTTTCAAATCCGAGGAGATGCGCGGCAAGGTGTGGCTCCTGAACGTCTGGGCCTCCTGGTGCGCGGCGTGCCGCGACGAGCACCCCTTGCTGATTGAGTTGGCGCGGACGCGGATAGTCCCCATCTACGGGCTTAACTACAAGGACGAACGCCGTGACGCGCTCAACTGGCTCGAAGAGTTCGGCGACCCTTACACGATGAACCTGGTGGACGCGGACGGGCGGGTCGGGATTGATTACGGAGTCTACGGCGTGCCCGAGACCTTCGTCATAGACCGCGACGGCCGTATACGCTACAAGCAGATCGGCCCGGTCACGGAAGAGGCGCTCCGAAATAGAATCATCCCGCTCGTGAAGGAGTTGCAGAAATGAGGCGCGCGCTCACGACGCTGGCGTTGCTCGTGTGCCTCTTGCCCGTTGCCGGCTGGGCCAAAGAGGCGCAGCCCGTGGCGGACGACCCCGAGTTGGAAAAGCGCGTCATGGCGCTGGCCGAAGACCTGCGCTGCCTTGTCTGCCAGAACGAGACGATTGCGGCCTCGCACGCGCCGCTCGCCGTGGACCTGCGGCAGCAGATTCGCGAACAGATGCGCGCGGGCAAGAGCAATCAGGAGATCATAGCTTTCATGACCGAGCGCTACGGCGATTTCGTGCTCTTCCGCCCGCCCGTGAAGGCTACGACCTACCTGCTCTGGTTCGGCCCCTTCGCCCTGCTCATCGTGGGCCTCGTCGTGCAATATTTTTATCTGAAGAGGCGGCGCGAGCTTGCGGCGCGAGAACAACAGCCGCTGTCGGAGGCGGAGAGAAAGCGCGTCGAGGCGCTGCTCGGCGACGGCTAGACGGAAAGTGAAGCGATGTTGAGTTTCTGGATATTCGCAGCCTTGCTCGTAGCCATCGCGCTCTGCTACGTGTTGCCGCCGCTCTTGCAGCGCGCGGAGCAGTCGCGGGACGAGCGCGAGCGGGCCAACGTCTCCATCTACCGCGACCAGTTCAGCGAGCTTGACCGCGACCTGCGCGACGGCGTGCTCGACCGTGAGCAGTACGAGCAGGGCCGCACGGAGTTGCAGCGCAGGCTCCTCGAAGACGTGGCCGCCGCGCCGGAGAAAAACGCCGGTGACAAAGCTTCGGCGCGGAGCGGGCGTACGACCGCGACGATTGTCGGGGCGGCGATTCCGCTGCTGGCCGTCATCCTGTATCCGTTGTTCGGGACCCCGAAGGCCCTGGGGCCGGGGCAGCCGGTTGCGCCCGCCCGGACCCAGGAGGCGGAGGTGGCGGAAGCTCCGATGATGGGCGGCCAGCCCGGCGCACCCACACAGCAGGAGATAGAAGGGCGCGTGGCGAAGCTCGCGGCGCGGCTCAAGGAGAACCCGAACGACGCGCAGGGCTGGGCCATGCTCGCGCGCTCGTACCAGAACTTCAAGCGCTACCGCGAAGCGAGCGAGGCTTACGCGCGCGCGGCGGAGTTGACCGGCAACGACGCCGGGCTGTGGGCGGACTACGCGGAGAGCCTGGCCTTAGCGAACGGCTCCGAGTTGCAAGGCCGCCCGCTCGAACTCGTCAACAAGGCGCTCGAACTCGACCCGAAAAACCAGAAGGCGCTCTGGCTCGCGGGCAACGCCGCCTACCAAACCCAAAACTTCCAGCAAGCCGTCTCCTACTGGGAGCAACTTCTAAAACTATTGCCCGAAGGCTCCGAGGCCGCGCAGGCCGTCACCTCGAACATCGAAGAGGCGCGAGCGCAACTCAAGTAAACAGTATTCAGTTTCCAGTTTTCAGTAAAAGCAAAAAGCTGAACACAGATGTCGGTTCGACCATAAAGCGATCATGCTTGCCGAATTCAGGGGCTAATCTGGATGGTCTGAATCATCAATGATGTTTCAATAATGGTGGCTCGCAGACAATCAGGCGCGGGGTGTAGCTCATTCGGTGACACATTCACTTCTTTGTGTTACTTTCCCGCAAACGTCTCTGGATGCCGGAATGCGCGTCAATTTACGCACAAGAAGATTGAGGCCAATGCTCGTCGCACGAATACTAATCGCGGCGACGCTGACGATTGCTCTTGTGTCTGGCAGCGCTCCATTCGGCCTGACATCATCCGGGCACCTCTGTATGATGTCCTGCTGCGCGGGCAAGGCTCCCCACGAAGCCGGCTCGTGCATGCACGGCTCCTGCCATGTCGATTTCTTAGCCGCCAAGACGGCGTCACACCCGACGGAGCAGGAAGAACATTGCGGGGCGACCAAGCCCCGGATGGCACAGCACGGCGAGATGCACATGCCGGACGCGCCAGCTCCCGCTGTGCAAGATTTATCGGCGGCAGCTCACCGGCATCATCAGCCTCCTGATTCTTTAGCGCAGGAGCAATCACCACAGAACAGTTCGCAGCCGGCACCCACCATTGCCGTGAGCATGCTCACAAAGCCATGCCCGCCGGACTGCGGGGCTGGAATATGCAGTAATTCGAGCCAGAGTCGCTCGCGCGGTTCCGCTGCCCTGTCTCACGCAGGCAGACCACGTCCCCCGTCGAGCTTGTGTCTTCGGCAGGCTTCATACAATCCGGCCAAAGAACTCGACATGTTATGCCGGCGCTCACGTCCGCGCGGGCCGCCTCTCTCTTTCTCCTGACTTAGACAAACTCATCTTCATAAATGCACGGAGTGTGTCCGTCCGTCCCGGAGTGTAGGCAGAGCTTATCTTCGCGGGCGCGGATGACTGCCCGTGCTCTTGGCGCATCAACGGCCTTTTGCCCGTTAAAGGCGTCGTCTATTGCTTGAGGAGAAGGAGCAATGAGGTTCAATAACATCTGGAGGCTGCGTCCGCACGTGATGGCCGCCCTCGTCATACTTTCATCCCTGTTTCTTACTACCGGGCGGAATGCTCTCGCCCAACAATCTGTCGCTTCGGCAACGGTGAGCATCAACGATCTGACCGTGCGCGACCGCTTACCGGCTGCTTCAATCCAGGAAGGAAAGGTTAACGTCACAGGAGTGGTCACGGACCAGAATGGCGCGGTTGTCGCAGGCGTACAGGTGACGGCTGTCAACACGCTGACCAAAGAAAAATGGAGTGTGGTGACGGATGCACAGGGGCGTTACGCGCTCGATGAGCTGTCTCCGGGCGTGTACACGGTCACCGCTACGGCGAAAGGGTTCGCTAACTCCACGAGAGAGATGCGCGTCGGCGCAGATAACAGCGTAGTTGATTTTCAACTCTCAGTCGGAGCGGTCGGCGAAACCGTCACGGTCGAGGACGGGACGGCACGCGCAGAGCTTGAGCGCACGCCGGGCGGCGTGGCCGTCGTCACGGAGCGCGAGCTTAACAATACGCGCGCCTACAACCTGCGCGACGTGTTCGAGTTTACGCCGGGCGTCGTGGTGCAGCCGCGCTTCGGCTCGGACGAAGCGCAGATCTCCATCCGCGGCTCGGGCCTCAGGAACAACTACCACGGGCGCGGCGTCAACTTCCTGATTAACGGCATCCCGTCTATGGACGCGGACGGCTTCAGCGACTTTGAAGCTCTGGATTTTCTCGCCGCGCAGCGCGTCGAGGTCTGGAAGGGAGCGAATGCACTGCGCTACGGCGGCAACACTTCGGGCGGCGCAATCAACATCGTCACGCACACGGGCAAGACCGCCCCGCCCTTCGAGTTCCGCGTGCAGGGCGGCTCGTTCGGGTCGTTCACGGGTCACGTGGCGACGGGCGGCGAGAAGGGGCGTCTCGGTTATTTCCTGAGTTTCACCGCCGTCGAGCTCGACGGCTACCGCGAGCACAGCAATCAGGGGCGGCAACGCTTCTTCGGCAATTTCAACTACGCCCTCGACGACCACACGGACTTCAACCTCGACATCATCTACGCCAACGTCGGGGAGCGGTATCCCGGCTCGCTGACGCGCGAGGAATTCTTCAGCGACCCGCGCGCCGCCGTCCCCATCTACGTGCAGCAGGACCAGGGGCGTTTCGTTAACTACACGCGCGTCGGATTCGGGATGAACCGCCGCTTCGGCGGCGGGCACGAATTCTCTTTCAACGTCTTCGGGCAGTACCGCAACCTGGATCACCCGATCTTTAACGTGCTCGACCAGGACACGCGCACCTTCGGCGGCGAGTTCCGTTACAGCCACACGGGCGAGCGCAACCGTTTCGTCATCGGCTTCTCGCCGTGGGTGACTCCGAACGGCGGTCGCCGCTTTGAAAATATCAACGGGTCTGCGGGAGCGCAGACCGCCCACTTCGACTCGCTCGCCACGAACTACGGCATCTACGTCGAGAATCAGCACGACTTCGGCCCGTCCTTCACGTTCGTCACGGGCGCACGCGCCGATTGGGCCGTGCGCCGCTACACCGACCTCTTCCTCGCTAACGGCGACCAGTCCGACCGGCGAACCTTCAAAGCCTTCTCGCCCAAGCTGGGGTTCGTCTGGCGACCGCGCGACGAGATGCAGGTCTTCGCTAACCTTAGCCGCTCTTACGAGCCGCCGGTCCTGAACATCGAATTGATCAGCTTCGGCGCTCCCGGCTTTCTGCCGCTGGGCGCTCAGGACTCATGGCAGATTGAGGTCGGCACGCGCGGGCGCGCGGGGAGAAGGCTAGACTACGAGCTAACGTTTTTCGACCTCGAAGTCAACGACGAGATCATCAACAGCAGCGTCCGCCCCTTCCCCGGCGCTCCCTTCACCATTCCGAGCTTCCGCAGCTCGCCCGAGACGCGCCACACGGGGCTTGAGATGTCACTGGACGCCATACTCCGGCAAGGGCTTTTCACTGGCCGCGACGTACTCACGGCGCGCACGGCCTACACCTTCTCGCGCTTCCGCTATGTGGACGACCCCCTCTACTTCGACAACTACCTGCCGGGCGCGCCGCGCCATCTCGTCCGCTCCGAGCTTCGTTACGACCACCCGCGCGGTTTCTGGATAGCGCCGAATGTTGATTGGTCGCCCGCGACTTATTTCATGGACAGCGCGAACACGGCGCGCAACGACAAGTACGCGGTCCTGAACCTGCGGGCCGGCTTCGACCGGCAGCGGTGGGGCATCTTCTTCGAGGGCGCGAACCTGACCGACCGTCTCTACTCGGCCGCCGTGCAGGTTGACAACGAGGCGGGCAGCTTCTTCGAGCCATCAAACGGACGCTCGGCTTACGCCGGTTTCCGCTACAGGTTCGGGAGATGATGGAGGAAGAGGCGGCCTGCACGGAAGAGCAGTGCTGAAACACTGCCCGGCGCTCAAGCCGAATCTTCCACCTCGTTGCTCGGCCGCCTCTACCTTCCGCCGCTGTACGGTTGGGAAGACTCATTCAATGGTCAAATTTTACTGATTAGAATCACTTTATGGTCGAATTTTTGATCGAGATATGGTCGAATAAAGCGGTCGGCTGTTGATTCTACGTGAAGGCTAGAATCATTTTATGGTCGAACTGACAACTGAAACTGATTTATGTCCAAAGAAAACATCCTCTTCGCGATCATCGGCGTGCTGCTGGGCGTCATCGTCGGGTACATGTTCGCCACGAGCCTCAACCGGCAGGGCCAGGCGCGGCGCGCGCCCGTCTCCCCGACGACGATGGAGGGCGCGGAGCTTCCAGAGAATCACCCGCCGATTCCTGCGGACGCGAATTCTGAAACTCAGGCTGTTGAATCCGGCGAAGACGCCGCGCTGATAGAAAAGGCGGCCGTCTCGCCCGACGACTTCGAGGCGCAGATGAAGGCGGCCGAGGTTCAGTACCGCAACAAGCGATTCGACGAGGCCATCGGACTACTGACGCGCGCCAACCAGTTGCGCCCCGATGACCGCGAGACGGTCGTCGCGCTCGGCAACGCAAACTTCGACTCGGGGCGCTACGAGGCGGCCGAGAAGTGGTACACGGCCGCGCTCGTCAAAGACCCGAAGGACATCAACGTCCGCACGGACCTCGGCCTCATCTTCCTGGTGCGCGAGCCGCCCGACCTGGACCGCGCCATACAGGAGTTTCGCCGCTCGCTCCAGATCAACCCGCGCCACGAGCAGACGCTACAGAACATGTTCGTCGCTCTCTTCAAGAAAGGCAGCTACGCGGAGGCCGACTCGACGCTCAAGAGACTCGCGGAAGTCAACCCGAGTAATCCGAGCCTCACGAAACTGCGCTCCGACCTGGAAGCCGCGCGCGCTAATACTAAACAGCCCACGGGCAAGTAAAGTCTCACGCTGGAGGCGCAAAGGCGCGAAGAAGAGCGCAAAGAGGTTGAGAGCTTCACCTCCTTGCGTGCTTTCTTCGCGGCTTTGCGCCTCCAGCGTGAGACTTTTGTGTTTGCTTTAAACTTCCCTACAAATTCGGGCTGCGCGGGAATTTGACGAAGGGGAGGCGGACGCCGCGAACGAAGAATTGATCGGCGCGCATGACGACGGGCGGAGCATAGCCCTGCGCTCCGGCGGCGGCAATGATGTCGTCCTGATCCACGCCGTCGCCGCTGATGCCGATTCCGCCGACGAGCACGTTGCCCTTGTAAAGCGGAATGCTACCGGGGAAGATTTGAATGCCGTTGGGCGCGACCGATAGTGACGTGCAGCGCACGTTCGCGCCCAACAAAGCGGCCTGCAAGTTGGTCTTAATCAGGTCGAGCTGTAGGCCGACGTTGAAGACGCTCCATTCGGGAAAAGCGCGCGAGAACGGGCCGGCCTCCGTGCCGTTAATGCCGTCCGGGAAGAAGGGGCGGTGAAGGAACCCTATGGCGCGGTCGCTGAACGCGATGCCGCCGTTCAAGGCGATGCCGTCCGCCGCCGCGCGGTCAACGTAAGAGCCGAAGCCTGCGGCCCTCAGCATCGCTCCGGCGTCCGGGCGTGAAGCCAGCACGGCCCCGCGCGCCTTCTGCACAGAGACATCAAAGCCGAAGACGGGCGCGTCCGACGTGCGGAAGATGCCCAGTACTACGCCGTTCGCGTCAACGACCGCGATGGAGACGCGCGCATTGCTGCCGAGCGGTTGGCGAATCGCCGCGCGCGTGATGTTCGCCTGCTGCGCGGCGTGCGAGATGATCGTGTTCACGTCGGTCGCCGACAGCGAATTGGCCCCGCCCCCAGGGCTACTGATGAAGGGGAAGAACTGCGGGTCAACCTGTCCCGCGATGCCGCCGACCGTCGCGGGAGTGAACTGGCTGGGCTGTGCCCCGCGAATCGGAAACTGCGGGTCAAGCAGGCCGGGCAGGCTGGCGAACGGAATGGTCGTCGGCGCGAGGGGTTGGCCCACGTTGACGAAGGGCAGCCGGATGCCGTTGACCAGAATGTTGTCGCCGCGAATAAGCTGAGGCGTCTCGTAGCCGCGCACGGCGGAAACCGCTATCACCTCTTCAAACGGCTGGTCGAAGTCCGCAGGGTCTCTGTCGAGCGTGTAAAGCCCGTCGCCCTCTATGCCGATGCCGCCCGCGTGCTGGCCGTCCTTGTAAACGGGCATGCTGCCCGAATCGGCCGACAGCCCGAGCGGCAACCCCGGCGACTTGATGTCCGAGCAGGGCAGGGAAGAGAACTGCACGCCGTAGAGCGGGCCGGCTGCTTGATTGTCCACGCGCGGCGGGAAGTGTTGCTGAACGATGAAGGCTGCGGTGCGCGTCGTGAACGCGTTGCCCTGTGTGCCAAAAAACGCGGGCGTCCCAGCCTTCGAGATTGCCGCGAACTTCGACGGCAGACGCGTGCCTTCGAGTCCAACGGGAACTAGACCCGTCAGCGGGTCCGCCTCCTGACCGGGACTTCCGCCGCCGCGAATGATGACGTTCGCCGGAGCGTTCGTCATCGTGAAGAGGCCGAGCACGTTGCCTTCCTTGTCGGTGACGGCCACCGTCACGGCCCTGTTCAAAGACACGGCCGCCGAGACCGCCTGCGAGATGAGCGTTTGCACATCGGCCGTCGTCAGGTTGCCCGCGGTAATCGGATTGCCTGGAAAGTTCGGCGTGGGCGGGCCGGGCGTCGGCACAGCCCCAAGGTCATCTGCCGGGCCGCCGCCCGTGTGCCCTATGCCGACGCGCACGCGGTTGCTCGACAGCCCGCGATAAGTGATTTTGACCAGCACGTCGCCGACATCGCCGAGGTCGTCGTTGAGCCTGACGACGATGGCAACGGCCCACGTCTGGTTCGGCACGCGCCCGACCGACTCGACTTTGAGAGGATAAATCCTATGCGTGCGGTCTTCGGCTTCGGCCGTGATTGAAGATGCGTTGTCGGTCGCTTGCAGGTTCAGGTTCTGGGCGAAGAGCACAATTCGCGTCCGCTTGTCCGTGCTGAACGGAACCGAGGAGTTGAGCGGGAAAGGCTCGCGCTTCTGCGTCACTGACTCGAAAGCGAGGGCGCGCGTCGAGGTCGCTTCGCTAATCAGCACGGGGCGGCTTGACTGCGCCGCCGCGCGCTCGATTTTCGTCACGTTCCCGGCCAGCAACAGGACGAGCAGGCAGCCCACAATCAGCAGTCGCGTGCAGGCAATCTGAAGTTTACGAGTCATCGTCGCCATGAGCCGGTCAAACTTCAACGAAGGCGGATTAAGCTGGAGGAGCAATACCTGGGACGCGCACAATGTAGCACTATTCACCGAACAGTCAAGATGATTCTGTGGCGAGAAAAGCCTTGACGCTGCCCGGATTCTGCAATATCGTGCACGTCATTAAGCCCCACGGCTCTCAGAGCGCAGTAATCCCGACGATTTGCTTCGGGCAGTAAATCGCCCGAAGTCGCGTTGATTTTCATCTTCCGATTTGGGCCACAACGTTCCAGCGAGAGTCGCCCATGAGAAAAGCAGCAGGCGCGGGACTGGCACTGGCAATTTTGCTCAACGGCCTGGGACTGCCGGCCCACGCGAAAGTCGAAACGGCTGTGCGGAAGGCTGTGGCCTTCAGTGCCAATCGCGCCCGCACGCGCTCTGTCAATCCTCGCGCCGCGCTCCCGAACAATTCCCGACCGCAACAACAGCCTCAGCCAACCGCGGCCCCGCTCGTCACGACGAAAATCGCTTTCGCCAGCGACCGTGACGGCAACCTTGAAATCTACACGATGGACGCGGACGGCGGCGGGCTGGCGAGACTCACCGAAAACAACGCGGAAGACTTTAGTCCCGCCTGGTCGCCCAACGGGACGCAACTCGCCTTCGTCAGCAACCGCGACGGGAATAACGAGATTTACTTGATGAACGCCGACGGGACCGGACAAACGAGACTCACTAACAACGGCGCTGATGACCTCAGTCCCGCGTGGTCGCCCGACGGGACGCGGCTCGCTTTCAGTAGCCGTCGTGACGGCAACGACGAAATCTACACCGTGAATGCGAACGGCACGGGGCTCCTGAATCTCACCAATAATCCGGGCGACGATACGCAGCCGTCGTTCTCGCCGGACGGGATGATGATCGCGTTTGCGAGCAACCGCGAGGTCAGCCAGTATGAGATTTACCGTATGGACGACGACGGCGGAGGCGTCGTCCGGTTGACCAGTAACGAGGCGGACGATTCCAATCCCAACTGGTCGCCGGGCACAATCACATTCCAGTCCGACCGTGACGGCGATGAGGACATCTACGCCATGAAGGCCAGCGACGGGAGCAGCCAGACGCAGCTCACGAGCAACACCTTGGCTTTTGACGTTGAGCCTTTCAGCTCTGCGGACGGCGGACGCGTCGCCTTCGCCAGCACACGCAACGACAATTTTGAGATTTACCTGGCGAAGTCAGACGGGACCGGCCCCGTGCGGCTGACAAATAATCCGGCCAACGACATCCAGCCCGCTCTGCAATCGCAGGGCGTGCTCCCCGGCCCCGCCGCGAGTACGCTGCGCTTCAGCGCCGCCAATTACAGCGTGAGCGAGAGCGGGGTCACTGTCACCATCACCGTCACGCGCACGGGCAGCGCCGCTGGCGTTGCGACCGTGGAGTATGCGACGCGCAACGGCACTGCGACCGACAAGGGCGATTACTCTCCTGCTTTCGGCACGCTCCGTTTCAATCCTGGGCAGACCAGCCGGAGTTTCACCGTCTCGATTATTGACGATGCCTTTATAGAGCCTGACGAAGCCGTCAATCTCACGCTCCGCAATCCAGTGGGCGCGGCCCTCGGCTCGCAGGCCACGGCCGTGCTGACCATCCTCGATAACGACGGCACGATTCTTTCCACGAACCCGAATCCGATTGACGACGCGGCATTCTTCATCCGCCAGCAGTACCTGGATTTCCTCGGGCGTGAGCCGGAGCCTGCGGGGCTTCAGTTCTATCTAAACATCTTGAACGGCTGTGCGCCTTTCGGCCTCGAATGCGTGAGGTATACACGGGGCGCGATAGCGGCCAGTTTCTTCCGCTCGCCGGAATTTCAGCGCAAAGGCTCTTACATCATCTATCTCTACATGGTCTCTCTGGGCCAAAGACCTGCGACCGTGGCGGAGTTGAGCGACCCGACCAAGATCGAGCGCCCGCACTACGGGGAGTTCATCGCGGATTTGCAGAGCATCTCCGACCCGAACGATGATCCCGCCATTCAGGAGGCCAAAAAGGTCGCCTTCACCGAGGCATGGCTCCAACGCCCAGAGATTCAGCAACGGTTCGCCAATTTGTCGAACGCGCAGTTCGTGCAGAAGCTGGTGGACACGGCGGGCATCACTTTCCCGAGCGCTTACCATAACGGGCTGGTGAGCGCCTTGAACAGCGGCTCCTTGACGCGCGCACAGGTCTTGCGCGCCGTCGCGGAGAGTTCGGAAGTCAACGCCAAGTTCAACAAGCAGGCTTTTGTCACGATGGCGTATTTCGCCCTTCTGCATCGTGACCCGGACCTGCCGGGCTACATTTTCCACAACAGCCGCTTCCAACTGCCCATCCATCCGGACATCCTAGAGAACATCATAGTTCGTGGTTTTATAGAGTCACCTGAGTATCGCGAGAGATTCGGGCCGCCATAGAAAGGGATGAGGGATGAGGGATGAGGGATGAAGTAAAGACGGAAAGC
>DATFCB010000748.1:0-3056 GCA_035253525.1 Pyrinomonadaceae bacterium
CGACCGGATGCGAGAAGACGCCGCCGCCCGTCTCGACCAGTTTGCGCGCCGCCTGCTCGTAAACGGGTTTCGAGAATTTGGTCCGGCGGAACACTTCCTCCATCGCGCGGCCTGCCTCCTCCTGAATCGCCTTGGCGCTCACGCCCGGCCGGATGCGCTTCATGACGGCGTTGCGGTATTCGAGCACGAACTGAAGCAGCTCCCTCTGCGCGGGCGCGAACTTCCCGTTGACCGGCCACATCCGCGCCACGTCCGAAGTGTAGTAGTTGTAGTCCGGCGCGAAGTCCATCAAGACCAGGTCGCCCGCCTTGAGTTGATCCAGGTTGCGGTAGTAATGCGCGTTCCAGATGTTCTGCGTGCCGGAAGCCGTGATCGAGCGGTAGCCTTCGAGCCTCGCGCCGTGGGCCAGGAAGACGAAGCGCGCGGCGGCGTCCAACTGATACTCGTAAGCGCCGGGCTTCGTGCTCTTCATCGCTTCGAGCAGGCCGAGGCCGGAGAGTTGGGACGCGCGGCGTATGAGCGCGACCTCGCGCGGGCTCTTGACGGCGCGCATGGAGTCGAGGACGGGCGTCAGGTCGCGCACCTCCGCGCGTGGAAAGCGCGTCCGCAGCAGTTGTATGAAATTGGCCTCGCGCGAGACGCGCCCGTCCCAGTAGTCGAGCGCGATGCCTGCGTCGTAGCTCTGCGCTTCGTAGCGCTGCTCGGCCGAGGCTTCGGCGGGCGCGAAAGGCGTGTAGAGGGCGGGCGGCGGCGTGCCCTTCAAGACCTCGCGCAGCCAAGCCTCGTTCATTCCCTGCGTGCTCAAGACTTCGTCCACGCCCGTCAGCCTTTTGACGGCGTCCGCGTCGTCGGCCGAAAGAATTCTCCCCTCGCTTCTTTCCAGGCGCTCGTCTCGCGGCGGCAGAAAGAGTGTGACTTTGCGCGTGCGGCCGTCAAACAGGAGGTAAGAGTGCGGCGTCTCGATCCCGGAAAGATAGTAAAACTCGTTGGTCTGGCGCGGCATGTTGAAGCCCCGCGCCTTCGGGCCGCCCTGCACGAGCGCCACTGCGTTTGTGCCAATTCCGTCGAAGAGCTTTTGCCAGCGTGCCCTGAACTCGTCGGGCGGAAAGTGCGGCTGGTAGTAGGGCGTGGCCTGCCCCGCGACGCGCACACACGAGAGCAGTAACGTCAGAAATAAGAGTCCAATTGAAGGCTTGCTCAGCCTCAAGCCGTTGAAACGCATACTGACACCTCTCCTCGAAAAGCGTTCGACGATCTTTGTGTGGTTGAAAACTTTTGTGACCCAGCAGGAAACTTTGCTCGCGTAGAGTAACAGACGTGCGGCGCGTCATGAAAGAATAAATTTCACGAAGGGCCGCACACGAAAATTCTGATGCTCGCGGGCGGCGGGTGCATTCATCTGCGGGTTTACTGATTTCACGAATACAACCAATGCCGGACGCTTTCATCTAACCTTCGCGCTGTATTTTTCGTTCATGTAAGAGCACTGTCCACAGGGGCGGGGAAGCTACGCGCAAAAAAAGTTGCGAGGCGAGCGCTCGCGGGGCGGGACGGGAGTAGAGAAACGGTCCGCCCTACATTCATTTGTTTACCGGATCATCTTTCAGAGGGGAAGCCGAATCCGCGCGAATTCAGGATTCGGAGGATTTTAGCCGCAAAGTTATGCAAAGCGATTTCGGTCTTTGGCTTATTCAAAAAAGGAGGGCGGCCGGGCTCACGCAGCGTGAGCTGGCGCGCAGGGTTTCTATCTCGAAGAGCTACGTCAGCGCGCTTGAGCGCAGCGAGAGGCAGCCCGTGACGGGCGAGCCTGTGCGGCCCAAACTGGCGAAGGTTGACGCGCTGGCCGAAGCGCTCGGCGTGCCCGTCGGCGAGGCGCGCCTGGCCGCTGGCTACGCCCCGCCCGACGCGCACACCAACGCGATTGACCAGCGCCTCCTGAACCACTTCCGCGAGCTTCCAGAGAGCGCCAAGCACGACGTGGCCGTCATGATCGAGGGGCTGTATCGGAAATATAAGAAGAATAAAGAAGTGATAAGTGATAAGTGATGAGTGATAAGTTAAAACCTCTTTCTTTCTCTTATCACTTATCACTCATCACTAATCACTCATCACTTATCACTGCTTTACTAAATTCTCGTAAGTGGTCCTCAATCTCGTCGCGGACGCGACGGAAGACGGCCAGGACAGCCTCTTCATCCCCTTCCGCTTTCGCGGGGTCGTCAAAACTCCAGTGTATGCGCTTTGTCTCGCCTGGGAAGACAGGGCAGCGCTCGCGCGCATTGTCGCAGACGGTGATGACGTAATCGAACTCCTGGCCCGCGAACTCGTCCACGGACTTCGAGCGCTGCCCCGTGATGTCAATCCCTCTCTCGCGCATCGCTTCGATGGCCTGCGGCCTGACGAAGCTCTGCTCGACGCCCGCGCTGAAGACCAACATTGAATCGCCCGCCATGTGGCGCAGCAGCCCTTCAGCCATCTGGCTGCGCGCGGAGTTTCCGGTGCAGAGAATCAGCACACGCTTTTTATCACTCATCCTTTACTCCTTTTCCGCCGTGCGGCACGACGACCCGTTCGGCGTCCGCCGGTAAGGAGGGGACGAGCCAGCGAAAGAGCGCGGTCGCGGCGGCTGCGCCTACGATTTGCGCGACGATGAAGCCGGGCGCGTCCGCGGGGCGTATGCCCGCGAAAGTGTCGCTCGCGGAGCGCGCGAGCGTGACAGCGGGGTTGGCGAAAGAGGTTGACGCCGTGAACCAGTAAGCCGCCGTGATGTATGCGGCGACGGCAAATGGCACCGCGACGACGCCCGCGCGCTCACGCCGCGAGCAGCCCCAGATGACGGCGAGCAGGCCGAAAGTGGCGACCGCTTCGCTGAACAGTTGCGCCGCGCCTGCGCGCACGCGCACGGACGCGAAGAAGACCGGCAGCCCGAACATGACGTTGGCGCAGGCCACGCCCGCAAAAGCCCCGGCCAACTGCGCCGCGACGTAAACGGGTACGTCGCGCCACGCGAGCCCTCCCTGACTGGCGTCGCAGAGCGTGACGGCCGGGTTGAAGTG
>DATFCB010000749.1:0-2946 GCA_035253525.1 Pyrinomonadaceae bacterium
TGCGCGAAGACGGAGTCGAGCGTCTCGGCGATGAAGGCGGCGACGTTGTACGCGGGCATGACGACCGAGACGGCCGGCGCTTTAACGTCTTCGATGAGATTTTCACTTCGCGTCATGTGTTTGCCCGAGTCCGCTCACGGACGACTCTTCCGGGTTGTGCGCCTCTCGCGGACGGCGTCCGAAGAGGGCGCTGGTGCCTGATGCTGTGACGGCCGCGCCGCCCGCCCGCCCGCGTGTGAGGGCGGAGGCTCAATCCTTGCGATGAAGAGGTCGTAGCGCCCGCTCTTCTCCCAGTTCGACGTGTAAGCGATAAACCGCCCGTCCTTAGAGATCGTCGGCTTCGGCTTGGCCCAGTACCCGGCCGTCGCACTCTTGTTGTCTATCGAACACCGCGTGTGCAACAGTCTACGAAACTCGCCTGAGCCATCCAACTTGACCTGCATGATCTCGTCCTCGAAGACGTGCGTATTCGGGAGATTGGTGATTGAGGGTTCGTGGTAAGTGCCGAAGGTGAGCCAGGACTCGTCGTCGGCGAGCATTGTTGCGTGCAGGTCGAAGGTCCAGTCCGTCACTCCGTTCTCGTCCTGAAAGCGGAAGACCAGTTGCGGCTCGTGCACGCGGTCGAGCCTGCGCTTGTTGAGGCCGCTCGCCCAATGATCCACGCCGACGCTGATGCCCGTGCCGATGTCGCCGTGCCCCGCCGGAGAGTCTTTCGGGTTCCAACGCGTCTCGTCCATCTTGCCGGTCGCGAGATTAAGATAACCTCCCTTCAAGCGGTCCGGCAGGCGCGGCTCAGGCTCGTTGTGCGCGATGGTCAGATATTGACCGCTCTTGTCCAGGCGCACTTCGTTGACCAGCTTGCCCGGCGTCGGCGTGTGATAGAGCACTTTGTCCGTGCTCTTGCGCCAGACGATGTAATAGACAGGGTCGCCGGCCGCGCCCGCGCGCATCTGGCTCCACGCGAACACGTCGCCGTCCGCGCTCATGGACATCTGGTTCAAATAATCCTTCGGCCCGCCGAGCGGCGTGAGGTCTTTGACGAGCTTGTACTCTCTCTTCACCACGTTGTAGGTGTAGAGCCGCATCCCGTTGTCGTAGTAACTGGAGAAGCAGTAAATCAGGTGCGGGTCGGTCGGGTGCCAGATGGCGCTCTCAAACTTGACCGAAGCCGTCCCCTTGCCCGGCACATAGATTCCACCCGGCTGGTGTCCTTTGCCCACGGTGAAGTTGATGGGGTCGAACGGCTTAATCAACGCGTCGCCCGTCTCGCCACGACGGACGAGGATAAAGGTGTTGTCGGAGTTGAAAGTGGGCCAGTGTGAGTAGTAAGTCCCGCAGCCGGGCGCGGGGCACTCCGCTTCGTCCGTCGCGCGCATGATGAGCGTCCCGAAGGTTGGGTCTGTGAACTTACCGCCCGCGCGCGGCAGGGGCGGCAGCGGGGGCTTCGGGTAGACTTTACGGTCTGTGCGGATTCTTGGGCCGCCCTGAGAGGCGGTCGGGGCGGCCTCTTTGTTGGGCGAAAGAGACTGCGGCCGCCGCGTCCCGGCCGTGCGCGCCAGGCGCATGCCGAGCACGGAAGCCGCGACGACGAGCACGCACCCGGCGCTCAGCAGTACCGAGCGCCGTTTGAGTCGTCTGAAGTGACGCGTAGAGATCATGCTGCGAAGGGTCCGTGTGTCTTCGGCGCTTCCCCGATTAAGGTTGAGACGCGACCCCTTCAGGGTCGGACATCTTTTCCCGCGCCTGGCCGGGGGCGGCGTCGCGCGGCGCTTGCTTGCCGACGGCCCTCATCTTCATCCCCTCGGGGGACGTTCCGTCGGCGACGCACGACTCGATTATGGCCCAGAGGCGGCCGTCGCTGCGCTCGCTCGAAAAGTTGTTTTCGACGTGAAGGCGCGCGGCGCGTCCCAACTCTCCCGCGAGAGCGGGTTCGCGCAACAGGCGAATCATCTGTTCGGCCATCCCGCGCACGTCCCGCTCGTCCACGAGCAGCCCCGTGCGGCCTTCGACCACCACGTCCGGGATGCCCGCGTGGCGCGTGGAGACGACCGGAAGACCGCTCGCCCCGGCTTCAAGAATGCCGACCGGCGTCCCTTCGCAATCGCCGCTCGCGGCCTCCACGGAATGCTGCACGAAGCAGCGCGCCCGCCGCATCTCCTCGCGCACGTCGCCGTGCGGCCGCGCGCCCAGAAACGTGACCGCCTCATTGATGCCTAATTTTTGTGCCAGCGCGCGGCACTCGTCGTGGAGCGGGCCGTCGCCGAGCATACGCAGCCGCGCCTCCGGGAACGAGCGGTGCGCCGACGCGAAAGCCTCAAGCGTAATCTGCGGGGCCTTCTTTTCGACGAAGCGCCCGACCGCAAGGAAGGTGGGCGGGGCGCTCTCCGGCTCGGCCGACGCGAACTCGGCACAGTCAACGCCGCAAGGGTTGTAATGAACTTTTTCGGCGGGCGCACCCAAAGCAATCAGTTTCTTTTGCATCGCGCGCGAGACGGCAACGATTGCCGCCGCCTGCTCGAACATGCGCCGGTAGCCCTCGGCGTGCTCGGCCAGCACGTCGCGCACGCTGGCGTCGTAGCCGTGAAAGTGCACGACGAGCGGGACGCCCAGGCGCAGGCAGGCTTCCATCACGGTGACGCCCGTCGGGCCGTACTCGGCGAGGACCGCATGGACGCGGTGACGACGGAAAGCCCTGACGTAAGCGGCCGTGGTCTCTCTTGCCGGACCTTCGCGGAAGAGAGCGCGCCGGAGTTTGTAGAAAACGCGCTCGGGTAAAGAGAGCACGGGCCGTGGACCGACGCTCGGGGGCCAGCCCTGGACGAGGACGGTCTTCGCGGGCAGGCGCTCGACGTGCGCGCGGATGAAAGTCTCGGAGGGCGACGGCGCGTAGGGAGTCACCACCGCGACACTCGCGCGGCCGTCGGGCGCGTTCGTTAGCTCAGACCT
>DATFCB010000750.1:0-9080 GCA_035253525.1 Pyrinomonadaceae bacterium
TCGACAGCCGGGCTTACCTGCTCCTGATGACTGGTTGGGCCTCCGTCGCTTAATCGGATGCGGCGACGGAATAAAACAGTCCACTCGAAGTGCACCCACTTCTCATAACGAAAGGAAGCTCATATGAAACGCTTACTCAGCTCACGTCTGGCGTTGGTCACCCCGCTCGCCGTGTTGATTGTGACTGTCGCACTCGTGTGGGGGACTCACGGGCGGCCGCCGGGGGCTGCCAGGGTCCGTGTAGAGAATAAGACAAGCTCGCTCGCCGTCGTGTCGGTCAAGAACCTGGGAAAGGCGGAAACGCAGAGCCTGAGCCAGTTTGCCGTCACAGTCAAAAACAACTCCGGCAAGCCTGTCATAGCTTACTCCATACGGGTGGAAGACGGTTTGACGGACAAAGCCGCTATCAGCGCCGTCGAAAGAGGCGGACTGATCGATGATTGGTCTTTAGCGCCGAACGCCACGGACGTAGTCCAGGTGTCCGCTGCGTCCGCTGGCGAGGTCGTGCTGACGCTTTACGCCGTCATGTTTGAGGACGGCAGGGGCGAGGGCGACCGGAATGATTTAAGGCGGCTGCACGAGGTCCGCGCCGGGGTCAAGCTGGCCTACCAGCGCATGGCCCCGATTCTCCGCCGCGCGGCGAAAGAAAATGGCACAGCCACGCCGGACGCGGCGGTTCAAGCGCTGGAGAAGGAACTCGCTTCCGTCAGTGAGACGGCGGTGCCTATGAATTTCAGGCGGGGGTTCGCCCAGGCCAGGCGCTTCGTCGGCGTCGAGCTTGATGAGGTTAAGGGCAGTCTGCGCCGCGACCCGAGTCTGAAACACGGCGCGGAGATTAATAGGAAGCTGGGAACCATCGAAAAGGCGCTCGCGCGGCTGTAGACGAACGCCCCGGCCAATACCCCCACACATAGGAGGCGACATGAAAAGACGACTAGCTTGCACTTTAACGGTGCTGACCCTCAGCTTATTTTTCGGCGTCATCGTTTACAGCGACTGCCCGCCACTGACGACAGAAGTCATCAGCGCGTCTACGGGCTGTCCCAGCCCGTACAGAGAAACCACCTGGAGGGTTGACTGGCGGGACGGCAACGTTTCCATGAAAACAAATTCCGCCTACGGCCAGTGTTCCTCCGGGGTCTTCTTCACGACCACGTGCCCGCCGATATTCGACCCGCCGCGTACTGCCTCCTTGAGTATCGTCGGCGTCCCTTCCCAGGAGTGGTGGCAGACGGCGTACCACCGGAAGGTTGATGGCGGGTGTAAGAACAACGGCACAAGTACGATCAGGGAGTTTCATACGTGCTCCACCAGCTTCGGCAGTTGCACTAACTTTGGGGCGGCGTCTAAATGTCTTCAGTTCGGCAACGATTGGGACTTTGAGACCTGCACCTGTTCCGGCGGGTGCGACCCGACAATCGGGTGCTCCCCCATTCTTATTGATTCATTAGGAAACGGCTTTGCTTTGACCGACGCCGCTAACGGCGTCAATTTCGATATCAGTGGAGACGGCAAGATTGACCAGATTGGTTGGACGCAGGCCGGCTCCGACGACGCTTTCCTCGCGCTCGACCGCGACCAGAACGGCACCATTGACGACGGCTCGGAGCTGTTCGGCAATTTCACGGCCCAGCCGCCCGCGCCGCGCGAGGCCCGCAACGGGTTCCTGGCGCTCGCCGAGTACGATAAGACGGGGGAGGGCGGGAACAATAACGGCGTGATAGATAAACAAGACGCGGTGTTCAATAAACTGCGTCTCTGGCAGGACGCGAATCACAACGGCATCTCGGAGCCGGACGAATTGCGCACACTGCCTGCGTCGAACGTCACGCAGCTCGACCTCAATTATAAGGAGTCGAAAAAGACCGACGAATACGGCAACCGCTTCAAGTATCGAGCGAAGGTGGCGGACGCACGGAAGGCGAATGTCGGCAGATGGGCCTGGGACGTGTTCTTTGTTTCCGTGCCCTAACAGGAGAGCAAGCTTACTGCTCGAACGAAGCCGCCCGTGAGTCTAAAACCCACGGGCGGCCCTTCCTCTTGAAAAATCTTCGCCGAGACAAAGAGCGCCGCCCGCTTTCTGCTATCATCCTCCCTTCATTCGCGGCCATATCAATATTCAGACACTCAATGACTGTAGGACGCTTCAACCTGGTTGGAAGAATTAGCCGGACTACTTTTGCGGCCATCTTAATCTTCGTCCTCACGCTCTCAATCTTTCTCTTCTCGCGGATTCACCAGATGGCCGACTCACATTATTCGATGCTGCTCAGCCAGAGTCTGCTCAGTCACCACAGCTTCACCCTGGACGCCTACGCGCTCCCGCGCCACGAGCCTGTGTGGCACGGCTACTACTTCAAGAACGGCCCCGACTATCAACTCGAAGTAATGAACGGCCATCTTTACTATCACCTCCCGCCAGGAAGCTCCGTCCTCTCCGTGCCGTTCGTCGCCGCCTTCAACCTGTTAGGCGTTTCCGCCGCCAACACGGACGGCAGTTACGACCGTCGCGCCGAGGTGATAATCGAGGCGGGCCTCGCCGCACTGTTGATGGCGGCGCTGGCGGTCATCTTTTTTTACACGGCGCGGCTCGTGCTGCCGCTTCCGTGGAGCGTCGCGGCGGCGGGAGGCTTCGCGCTCGGCACGCAGGTCTACAGCACGGCGTCGCGCGCCCTCTGGTCAGACACGTGGGGCATACTGCTGCTCGGGATTGTGGTCTTTCTGCTGCTGAGGAACGAAACCACTAAGCGCGGCCTCAACCCCGTGTTGCTCGCCAGCCTCCTCGCGTGGACATACTTCGTGCGCCCGACCTACAGCGTGCACATCACGGCCGTCAGCGTTTATCTCTTCATCTTTCACCGTCGCCTCTTTCTCCCCTACGCCTTGACGGGCGCGGCGTGGC
Source organism: Pyrinomonadaceae bacterium (assembly GCA_035253525.1). GTDB lineage: Bacteria > Acidobacteriota > Blastocatellia > Pyrinomonadales > Pyrinomonadaceae > QHXM01. The sequence continues at coordinate 2,903 of DATFCB010000750.1, forward strand.
TCATGCTTTTCGTCTCCTACTCCTGGTTTCACTTCGGCCGCCTGCTGCCGAGCTATTACAGCGCGAGCCGCCTGGAGTTCGACTCCTTCTGGGAAGCGCTCGCGGGAAATCTGGTCAGCCCCGCGCGCGGCCTGCTGGTCTACGTCCCCGTCCTCCTGTACGTGGCCTTCCTGCTCGTGCGCCACCGGACGACGCTCACCCACCGCCGGCTCCTGTGGCTGTCGGCGGCGATCATCGCGGGGCATCTCGTGGCGATTTCCAGCTTCAATCACTGGTGGGGCGGGCACAGCTTCGGGCCGCGCTTCTCGACGGGCCTCGTTCCCTGGTTCGTCCTGCTCGCCGTCCTGGCCCTGCGCGCGATGCTCGACTGGCGGGAGCAACACCGAACTGCTTCGCGCGCGGGCTGGCGCGCTCAACTCGCGTGCGGCGCGTTGCTTTTGCTCGCAAGCCTTTTCATCAACACGCGCGGCGCGACTTCTCACGCCACCTGGCTCTGGAACCAGAGGCCCGCCGAGGTTGACCAGCACCCCGAAAGGCTCTGGGATTGGAGGCAGCCGCAATTTCTGGCGGGAATGACGGATTAAGAACTCAAATCACACATTGACTCAATCCCTTTGCGCCTCCAGCGTGAGTGGTTTTGGTTTCTCACGCAAAGGCGCAAAGAAAAGCCTGACCTACGACTTCAGGTCGGCTTCCCACGCTTCGATCAAATCCAGCTCCTCGCGCCCAACCAGTTCCATGCGGACGAGTTGCTCGTAGCAGATGCGTAGATTTTCGGTGAGCTTATCCGCGCCGGGCCGAAGCGAGAGTTTGTCGAGGGCTTCGGCGATGGCGCTGTTGTTGAGGTAGCCGGGCACTTCGTCGCGGAAGTCGCGCATCAGGTTGTGCTCGTTGCGCTCCTGCCGGACGGTCGGCTCGTGGTAGAGGACGGCCCAATCGTTCTCCCATGAGATGCGCTGCGCGACGAAGCTGCGCCAGATGTCCGTCATGCGGAAGGAGCAGTAGGCCGGAAGATAGAGGAGCGGGAAGGCGTCACGCCACCAGGTCGTGTTCTGGCTGTTGAACGGCGACCAGGCATTTTGTGCCAACGCCACTCGGCGGTCTTTCCTGAAGTCTTGCGGCAGCGGCAGCGCCAGCCTGTAGATGGCGTCCACGTCAGGGTTCTCGTCGGCCAGCCCCTGCTGAATGGGGCAATCCGCCTCCGCCTCTTCGAGCGATTCAAACGGAGGGATGGCCGCCTGTATGCGGTCGAGCGGCAGGCCGCGCGGCCAGATGTTCGCGTCCGTGAAGTAGCGGTAGACGTTGACCCAGCCCACGTCCGCGACCGCCGGGACGCGCTGGCGGCGGCGGCGCTCGCCCCAGAATTCTGTGCCAGGAAAATTGTCGTCGTCCGTCTCCACGATGACGCTTGCGCCCTCGCGCAAAGCCACGAGGTAGCCTATGTTCTTGCGCGCGTAATGGCGCGTCGGGCAACTCTCGGCAAAGCGCAGGCCCAACGCGCGCTGCTCCGCGAGGCCGTAGAAGCGGCAGCCTGCGAGTCGAAAATCGGCGGGACTCTTTTCGTCGCCGATGACGATGAACTCGAAGCCGTGCTCGATACAGCCCTGGGCCAACTCACGCAGCACGGCGTTCGGCGGCGCAATCGAAGTGACGACGAGAGCGGTCTTATTTCCCATAGTGCGGAATGATGAATGATGAATTAAGAAACATCTGTCTTTAATTCATCATTCATCTTGCTTTTCAAAGTTGGCCTTGAAGTCTGAGGCGAAAGAGACGCCAGAGGTTGCTGAAGGAATCTTTGAGTGCCTGGTTGCCGACCGCGTGGCTGGCGGCGCGGTATTGAATCGGCACTTCCGCTATCTTGAGCTTGCGGCAATAAGCCTTAATCTCCGTCTGGAAGAACGGCCCGCGCGACTTGATGCCTTTCTTGATGACTTCCAAAAGCGCCTGGCGCGTGAACATCTCGAAGCCGCTCGTCATGTCCTTCAGTTTTGTGCCAAGAAGTAGATTCGACAACACGCTCCCGCCGCGGCTAATCAATCTTCTTTTCACGGAACTGTCCGAGATGGCCCCGCCTCGACAGAAGCGGCTGCCGAAAACGCAGTCGTAGCCCTCCATCATCTTGTCGAAGAACTGCGGGATGTCCGAAGGCTGGTGGCTGAAGCCCGCGTCTATTTCCAGAATCCAGTCGCACCCTTCGTTCAAAGCCTCGCGGTAGCCGCGCACGTAAGCGTCAACCACGTTCCTGTTCTCCGGCGACCAGACGACCTCAAGCTCCGGCCGCTCCGTCTTCAGCTCGTCTAAAACTTCGCGTGTACGGTCCTTGCTCACGCGGTCCAGCACGGCGAAGAACCTGACGGACTTGAAGCCGCGCGGCACACATTCGTCCAGCACCTCTTTGACGAACCGCGCGGCGCTCTCCTCTTCATTCGCCATCGGGCACACCACCCCGAGCTTGATTTCAGAGAACCGCCCGCCTTCTTCCTTCTTCACAGTATCCATAGCCAGCGGTGAATAATCAGGGAAAGAGACGCGCAAAGCAAGTGGTCAGTGGTCGGGGGTCAGCGGTCAGTGAAAAACAGAAGCTCGACGCAGTTCGTCGCTTGTTCTTAACTGACCACTGACCGCTGACCACCGACCACTGATGTTATACTCCCCGCATGATTTCGTCGCAGACAGCGCGGCGGGCCGTGTGGCGTCCGTTGTGGGAGTTGCCGGGTCGGCTGGGTTTGATAATCCAGTTGGTGCGGCGCGAGGTGGCGGCGCGTTACAAGGGCTCCGTGCTGGGCATCCTGTGGGCGGTCCTGACGCCGGTGGTGACGATTGCGACGTTCACGCTCATCTTCGCGGGCATCTTCGGGGCGCGGTTCGGCGCGACGGGGAGCGGGTGGGAGTTCGCGCTCTACCTTTTCTGCGGCGTGCTGCCGTGGACCGCTTTCGCGGAGGCCGTGCAGGCGTCGTCGCAGAAGATCGTCTCGCACGCCAACCTCGTCAAGCGCGTCGTCTTCCCTCTGGAAATCCTCCCCGTCGCGCAGTCGCTCAGTTCGCTCACCAACCAGTTGTTCGGATCAATCGCGCTCCTCGCCGCCGCTCTCGTCATACAGCGCACGCTTCACCCGACGGTGCTCTGGCTGCCTGTCCTCCTCGTCCCGCAACTCCTGGTGACGCTCGGCGCGGCGTGGCTCGTCGCCTCATTGGGCGTCTTCCTGCGCGACATAGTGCAGGGCATCGCGCTCCTCCTGATGGTCTGGATGTACCTGACGCCAATCTTCTATCCCGAAGCAATCGTGCCGGAACGTTTTCGTCCGTTGATTAATGCCAACCCGTTCACGCACCTGATTCGGAGCTATCGCAACATCCTGCTCGAAGGCACGCAGCCGGACTGGCGCGGCCTCGCCTACTTCACGGGCTTCGCCCTCATGGTCTTCATCTTCGGCTACTGGTGGTTCGCGAGAACACGGAAAAATTTCGCGGACGTGATTTAAGAAGGCAAAAGGACGGCAAGCAATGGGGACAGGTCAAATGGAGAAGAGCCTGAGAAACTCTGCCCCCGTTTTTCACGTCTTCACCCCGCGGATTAACTGACTCGTCACATAAGGCTTGATGAGTCGCGCTTCAGGACGTATGTTCCGGCCAGGTCGAGCTGGATGATTGAGCGGTGCCCGGCGACGGATTGCAGATGAGGAGGATATTAGGTTCCATGAATTCTCGCCATCAAATCAAGCGACCTGATTTCTCACGCCGCCGTTTTTTGCAGAGCGGGGCAATGGCCGTGACCGCGACCTATCTTTCACCGGGCCTGTTATCGGGCTGCCTGTCCAGGCCAGCCGACGGGAGTTCAACTTCACTCGGCGCAGACACTATGGACAATGCCCTGGAGTCTATGTCGGGGCTTGCTCCGTTCACGAATCATGGGCCAATGGCGGCGGAAGCCCTGGTCACGCTTGGCCGTGCCGGCGCGGTTGCCGCATGGGTCGAAGCCTACAAAAAGAGGTTCGACTCGCGAGCGCCCGGAGCGCGCCACAAGGTCACAAAGGAGAATTGGCGAGAGGCTTTGGGCGACGGCAGCCGCGTGACTGACTGGACGGAATTTTTTAACCGCGAGCTGAAGGAGGCAGCATGGCCGCGTGTGCTTGAGCGATGGGCGGGAGTTCTCACGCCGGGCCTGGCGGCGGCTGCGGCTCACGGCCTCATCAGAACAGGCCACGCCGTGCGCAGCCTGTCGGCTAAAGAGACGGAGTTGCGTCGAGGTGAACTGGCATCCGGCCTGGCCTACTGGGCGGCCTATTATCAACCCTTGCCCGAAGCGCCGAACGGCGCGGCCAAAAAGCTCAAACCGGCACAGGCCATTCATGACGTGCCACTGCTCCCGGCGGAAAAACGGCTGCGCGGCTCGATCATGGTAGGACTTCGCAGCCTCGATAACTTTCCTCCCTTTGCTCCGACTGCCGACCTGGTAGAGGTGACAGACGACGCCGGGCGCTTCCTCTCCGAGTTGACGGAACTGTTCGCCGCCGTCTATTTGAAGAACGTGAATCCGCGTAATGACCTCATACTGATTCACACGGTCACGGCCGCCACGGCGTTGCGAACGCTCGCACCGTATCTTTCTCCGGCCGATACACGCAAGGCTCTGCGTTACGGCTGGCAAGTGGCCGCCGCGCTCTATTCAATCTCCGGCAATGGCCCGGCCAACGCCCTGCCCGAACCGAAAGAGATTAAACGCGACGAGTTGATTGACCGCGCCGTCTACGCACAGGACGAGCACGCGATTAAATTCACGGAAGCCTGCCTGCGTGAATACCAGCACAACCCCAAACAAGTCTACCTGCAAGCCGCGTCGGATGCCGTCGAGAGGCTCAAGCTCTAGCGTGCCGGACGTGCTTACACTATTCAGGCTTTGTCCGTCCTTTTACCTTTCGCCTCTTGCCTTCCTTCTTCCGCCGAGAGCGCGACGACCGTGCCCATCAGCCACCAGAAGACGAGGGCGACTTCGGCATCGCCGAAGTTGTAGTTGACGAGCGAACTGGCGAAGAAGCCCGCGACCGAGCCGGTCGCGCCGAGCAGCAGGCCGTGTGCCCCGGCGTCCCCGAAGTCGCGGAACTGTTTCTCGCCGCGCGCCGCCGTCAGCCAGCACGCGAGCATCACCCAGAGCCAGAAGACGAGCGCGGGCAGGCCGCGGTCGAAGGCCACCTGCAAGGGCGTTGAGTGCAGGTGAATCATGTCCGTGCCGGGAAAGCCCCACTCCGTCCAGTGTCTCTTCACGGCGTCCATCCCGTGGCCGAAGACGGGGTGCAAGGGCAGACGCGACAGGCCCACCCGCGCCACCTGCCAGCGCAGAGACGCGCTGTGGTCTTCGAGCCGGAGCGCGCCTCCCTGGCGCGTGCGCCAGACGCTGAACGCGCCCGCGACGAGCGCCAGCATGACGAGCAGTAGAACGAGCAGGCGCGCGCGGCCCCGCGTTGCGCGCAGCGCGATGACGGAAGCGCCGAAGGCCAGGGCGACGAGCACCGTCCGCATCGCCGTGAGCGCGACGCCGACGGCGAGCAGTCCGGCTGCGGCGAGCGCGAGATAAAAATATTTGCGACGGGAGTCGCGGCGCTGTCCGTGCGCGAGGGCTAACCCGAGCGCGAGCTGTGCCAGAATTTGCAGCGTCTCGGAAAAAGTCTCGTAGTGGCGCGTCCAGCCCGACGCGCGGAAGCGGCGCGTCGGCCCGCTGCTCTTGATTCCAGACGGCGACGCGCGCGCTTTCAGCTCGTCCGTGATACGGATGACGCGCTCTGTGTGCTCGCCCCCTATGATGACGCTGACGGGAAGGTTCGCGCCCGCGCGCCGGATGAGGTCGTCAATCTCCGCGACCGAGCGGACGCGCGCGCCGCCGACGCGCCACACGGCGTCGCCCGCCCCCATCTGCAATTCGTGGAAGGGACTCTCGGGCGTTAATTCTTCGAGCATCACGCCGCGCCCGCGCACGAGGTCAACGGCGCTCGCCGCCACCCCCGCCACGCCCGACGCGATCATCAGGACGGCGACCGCGAAGGCCGCGCGCCGCGTGAGCAGCGACTGCGCGAAGTAGAAGAGCAGGACGACCAGGACGGATTGCAGTTTTGGCACACTGACGCGCGGCTCTTCGGAGAAGAGGGCCGAGAGCACAGTCCAGCCCAGGAAGAGCAGGACG
>DATFCB010000751.1:0-2955 GCA_035253525.1 Pyrinomonadaceae bacterium
CTCACGCTGGAGGCGCAAAGACGCAAAGGGGTTGAGCTTTTGGTGGGTGCTTTTAGCTCTCGGCCTCCGCTCAGTTCTTCGCGGTCGCGATCAACTGCTCGGCGCGTCGTATTCGTTTGGCGGCGTTTCGCCAGTTAACAGAAACCGTGTACTCCACAGCCTCCGGGTCCATGTTAAGTGATGCCGCGTCGTCAGGCTGACTGAATGAGTTGACCTCGACGACCATCTGCCTGCGCCGGTATGTCTTCCGCCACCAGAAGAGTCCGTCGCTGTAAAAATTCCGCGCGTGATAGAGCGGGTAAAACAGTGGGCCGCGCGGCAGCGATTGCAGAATCCTGTCAACCTCCCGAAGCGCCGACGCGGCCTCTTCGGATAGTTGCTCGAACGAGACTTTGGCGAGGGCGGCGCGCTGCTCTTGAAACTCTGCCAGCGACGAGTAGACGTGTACTTCCCGTTCCAAATTCTTGAGCGCGGCCAGCGCTTTTTCTGCCAGGGCCAGATCGTTGCGGCGCTCCGCGCGCATCTCTTCTACTACGGCGGTCGTGGCGGCGTTCGTCGCTCCCTTGTGAGATTTAATCAACGCGTCGGCCCAATCGGTGTGCAGCCGCGCCTTGGCCCAGAGGAATTTCAGCGTCGTGTCGTTTTTCTCTTCCGCCGCGCAGGCTCTTGCGTAAACATTCCTCAACTCGCCCGCGCAATCAACCGCAACGTCGCCCGCGTTTTCAGATTCATGAAGCGCCTGCTCGTAAAGAAAAACGGCGGTCGTCAAATCCGTCTTCAGGTCGCCCTCGCCGAGTTCGGAAACCTTGACGAACAAGCCCGGATACAACTTGTCCCCAACGGCCCTGTAGCCCTGGACATCCGTCTTCGTCAAACGCTCAAGCCTCCGCAGCTCCGTGACGATCTCCTCGCCCCTCCTGACATCTTTCTCACGCGGCGCGCGGGCGCTCCGATTGACGCCGTACACTTCGTCGCCGCCAGCCACGAACGACGCGCACACAAGCACCATGAGGACGAAACTCTTAAAAACGAATGGACGGCACACCGCCATTTTGGGGGAGTTCATAATCTCACGCCTTCCTCTTTGTCAGAGGTATAGGCGTAATGCCCCCTACATTTCACCAATCAATGGGGCATTCAGAAAAAGGCAGATACGATTTTTACCAGCGGTGGCAGAAGAATCTGGACGACATCGGAACAAGCACTTACTGATAATATCCGAGCGTCTTAATTCTTCACGCGGCGCTCGCCGCCTGCTTTGGTTTCCAGCGGAGGACGGGTTTGCGTGCGGCGGCGGCTTCGTCGAGGCGGCCGATGCGCGTAGTGTGCGGGGCGTTGAGGACCGTTTCGGGGTCTTCCAATGCCTCGCGCGCAATCGAGCGCATGGCGGAGACGAATTGGTCTAGCTCCTGGCGGCCGACGGATTCGGTCGGCTCGATGAGCATCGCGCCCTGAACGATGAGCGGGAAGTAAATCGTCATCGGATGGAAGCCGTAATCAATCAGGCGCTTGGCGATGTCGAGCGTGTGGACGCCCTTGCGCGACTGACGCTTGTCCGTGAAGACGACCTCGTGCATGGGCTGCGCGTCGAACGGCTTGTCGTAGTCGGAGACTAGCCCGGCGGCGACGTAGCGCGCGTTGAGCACAGCAGCCTCGGTCGCTTCGCGCAAGCCGTCCGGCCCATGCGTCTGTATGTAGGCGAGAGCGCGCACCATCATCCCGAAATTCCCGAAGAAGGCTTTGACGCGGCCGATGGACTGCGGGCGGTCGAAGTCCAGGCGGTAAGCGTCTCCGTCACGGACTACGCGTGGGACGGGCAGGAACGGTTCCAGTTCTTTGGTGCAGCAGCAGGGGCCGCAACCTGGGCCGCCGCCGCCGTGCGGGGTGGAGAAAGTTTTGTGCAAGTTCAGGTGAATCACGTCTACGCCCATGTCGCCGGGGCGCGCGACGCCGACAAGCGCGTTCATGTTCGCGCCGTCCATGTAAACGAGGCCACCCGCGTCGTGGACGATCTGGCAAATCTCCGTGATGTTCTTCTCGAAGAGTCCGAGGGTGTTCGGGTTCGTCAGCATCAACCCGGCCACGTCGCCCGACGCGCACAGCTCGCGCAGGTGCTCCAGGTCCGTGAAACCTTCGGCGGTCGAGCGGATGGTTTTGACGGTGAAGCCGGCGAGATTCGCGGAGGCCGGATTCGTTCCGTGCGCCGAATCAGGAATCAGCATCGTGCGGCGCTTCGCGGACGCGCCCTCGCCGTCGCGCGCGTCTATGAAGGAGCGGATAATCATCACGCCCGTCATCTCGCCGTGCGCGCCCGCGGCCGGTTGCAGTGACACGCCGGCCAGGCCCGTTATCTCCGACAGACTCTCCTGCAACTCGTAAATCAACTGGAGCGCGCCCTGCGCGTCCTCTTCCGGCGCGAGCGGGTGGAGATTACTGAAGCCCGCGATGCGCGCCGCCTTCTCGTTGAGGCGCGAGTTGTACTTCATGGTGCACGACCCCAGAGGGTACATGCCCAAATCAATCGAGTAGTTCCAGGTCGAGATGCGCGTGAAGTGGCGTATGACATCCACCTCGCTCACTTCCGGGACGCCTTCGAGGTCGTCGTCGCGCCGCAGCGCCGCTGGCACAATTTCGTCCAGAGGTGTTTCGTCCACGTCGAGCGGCGGCAAGCGGTAGCCTTTACGTCCGGTCTGCGAGCGCTCGAAGATGAGAGCTTCGTTCTGCGTGATGTGCGGCGCGGCCTTCGTGATGTTGGTTGATTGAGTCATCGGTTCGATTGCTATGCGGTCAAGTCCCTCAACCCTTCGACGAGCGCGTCAATCTCCGCGCGCGGGTTGGTCTCCGTCACACAGACCAGAAAATCGTTGGGGCGGTCCTCGTAGTAGCGCGAGAGCGCGAGCCCGCCCGTGATGTTCTTCTCCGAGGCAAGGCGCGCGAGCAGTTCCTTAGCCCCGA
>DATFCB010000752.1:0-2419 GCA_035253525.1 Pyrinomonadaceae bacterium
AACCCTGCCTCGTCAGCGCCGGGCTTAGCCTTCTTGTCCTTCAGGCGGTCAACCAGCGCGACGAGCGCGGGGGCAAGCTTCGTCGTCAACCGCTGCCGCTTCTCCTCGGCGGGCGACAGCTTCGGCTCGGGCGAACGATAGTCCTTCTCCGTCTCGACCTTGGTTTTCGGCGATTTCGATTTGTAGACCCGGCTGTAATCCGCACGGGGCGTGCCCGCGCCGCTGCCGATGTTGCCGCCGCTGGCTGTCTTGGGCTTGCTGCCTCCCCGGCCCGAAGCCGTCTCGTTGACCACGCCGCGACTGGTCACCGGCCTTCGTGCCGCCGGAAGTGGAGTGGCCGAGGGAGCCGGTTGATTGACCGACAAGGTCACAGTCGGCGGCTGATTCGGCATCATCTGTGCGCCGCCTCCGCCGCCTCTGGCATTGCGACGGCCGACGTACCCCCCCGCGATAAAGCCGTTGGCATCTTCTTCTTCCTCGCCGAGCGTGCTTTCGCGGCTCATGCCTTCCGGCATCTCGACGGGCACTTCGATGCGGCGCGGCACGCCGCCCTCCGTGACGGTCATCTCTTCGACCGCGACGAAGGAGGTGAACTGCGTCATCAGCCTGTACTCAAGGCCGAGCTGCGTGATGGTCTCCTTCACGTCCGCGTGGGCCTTGTTCTGCTGAAGCCCGTTGTAGTCCTGGGCCATTAAATCGGAGATGCGCGTGCGCGCCCAGAGAGTCGCCAGCACGTCGTGGCGCGCTTCAGTCTCGGGCAACTCGACCGGAATCTCGCGCACGAAATCGCGCCCGGACATCTTCCCTTTCAGACGTATCACGCCGCTCCCGCCCTTCGTGTAGCGGCCCGAAAGGATGACCGGCTTGGCGCTGAACAAATCGGGGATGCGTTTCGGGTAGATGTCCGCGACCGGCAGCCCGGCCCAGTCAAGAGAGATGTCGGTCAAGAGCGGGCTGCGCACGCGCTCGTGAAAGCGGCGCGCGGCCAGCGAGCCGTCGTCCGTAAGCGCGACGTACTCGACCTCGCCCCTTCCCTCTTCGGCAATCTTGTCGAGCAGGAAGCGGTTGACGGAACTGCCTATGCCGAAGGCGAAGACGCGCGCGTTCGGGTGCTTCTGGACTTCCGAGATGATCTCCAGGTCGTTGCCGACCTCGCCGTCCGTCATGAAGCAGACGACGCGGATGTTACCTTGCGCGTCCGACGGGTCGAGCGCGGCCTTAATTGCCGTCATCATCTCCGTCCCGCCCGAGCCCTCGCGCGAGGCCAGGAACGCCTGCGCCTTCGCCATGTTCTCTTTCGTCGCGGGGACGGGCTTCGGAAACAGTATGTGCGTGTCGCCCGCGAAGGTGATGAGGTTGAAGGTGTCCTGCGGGTAGAGTCCATCGAGGGCGAGCTTCATGGACTCCTTGGCCTTCTCAATCGGGAAGCCGCCCATCGAGCCGGAAGTGTCCAACACGAAGACGATCTCTTTCGGCGTCACGTCTTCGACTGTGACGCGCTCGGGCGGCTGAAGGATGAAGGTGAAGAAGCCGCCGCGGCTGTCGCGGTGCGTGAGCAGCGCGTCCGAGATGCGCCCACCGGCCACCTCGTACCTGAGCACGAAATCCTTGTTCGGAATCTCGTCCCCTTTCTTCAACGAAACGCGCGCCGCCCACCCGTTCACACGCTCGACGTTGATCTCGTGCGACTTGGACTTCAATTCGTCGAGCGGCACGCCCGCGTCGAGCGCGACTTCCAGAGAGATGTCGTGGCCCGCGCGCGTGTCCTTCGGCGTCACGGGCGGCGTGACTTTCGACGCGTCGGGGACACGCGTGGTGTTCGGTGACGTGCCGCCCGCGCCCGCGCTGGTCGGCGCGCCCGGAATGTAGCGCGGCGCGACGACCATCGGGAAGACGAATTCGTAAGCGCCGTCCTCATACTTCAGCGTCTCCACGTAGCTGATGGTAACGACGACACGCTCGCCGGGCATGATGTTGGCGACTGCCTGCGTGAAGATGTTGGGACGCTCCTGGTCCAGCAGACCGGCGACCTGACCTCCCGCCTTCGCGGCCTCGTAAACGGCCTGCGCCTCTTCCCGACGGAGTATGCGCCCGCGCACCGTGCGGTCGCCGACGGTCATCGTCATGTCGTCCACGGCCGCCGCCTGCGGGAGCGGAAAAGTGTAGACGGCCTCAATCTTCTCCTTGAAAGGATTCTCGAACTCCTGCGTGACGCGGACGCGGGAGAGGAAGCCGCTGACCTCTGCTTTCACGTCTGTGTGTTTGAGAGGGCAGAGGCCGCGCAGTTGGCCTTTGGCGTCGAGCACCTGAAGCGACCCAGGGGTCGCTTCGTCCGCGGGCGCTGCGGTCGTCGCGGCCTTTGAACGTTTGAAGGCGGAGAAGACGAGCGAGGTTGCGAGGGTGATTGTCAGCAGCAGGA
>DATFCB010000753.1:0-5811 GCA_035253525.1 Pyrinomonadaceae bacterium
CTTTGTTGAGCGTGCCCGTGACCTTGAGGGCTTCGGCCTCCTGGTATTTTTTGAGGCCGGCGCGCGTGTCTGGGTCGAGCTTGCCCGTCTGCTCGCCCGCGTAGAAGCCTCGCTCTTTGAGGATGGCCTGGGCCTGCTTGATCTGGTCTTTGGTGGCGCGGAAGACGGGGCCGCGCTTCTTCTTCGTCGTGCTGTTTTGTGTTGTGGTGTTGGAGTTGGCCTGGCCGGCACTCTCGTTGTGTGCCACCGCGCCCACAGTGAAGGCGAGCAGCAATGCGGCTGCCGCCATGAAGAATTTTCGCATTTTATTCTCCTTCAAATTGATGAGGAGCGCCCGAGGGGGCGCACTCGTTTGTGGCGGGTGGAAACCAGTGTAAAGCCCAAACATCATACCTCCGCTGTCAATCCCCAGGCCGAAAACAGGTGTTTTCGGCCGCCCGCAGAAAAACCGATTGGCAAGAACCGGGCAGCGTGCTACTATTTTCAGTGTGATTGAGGCTTGCCATAAGCGAGACTCAATCATATTCGTTTTTGCCCCTGCAATGCCGCGCTCGCCCGGCCTCAGAAGTCCCTACCGAGGCGATGCCATCACAATTTAAAGTTTAGTGGAGACTCATGAAAAAGTTCCCCTTGCTCTGTCTCTTTGCGCTCGCGTGCGCCGCCCCCGCCCTGGCCCAAAACTCTTACCGCTATGACAACTTCGACACGGCGAACGGCATACGCATCGAAACCGTGAAGACGACGGCCGTGCTGCCGCCGTCCACCGGCGCGGTGCGCCCCACGGCGAAAGCCATCGGGCCGCAGGCGGGCGCGAACGTTGTGCGCCCGACGCCTACGCTTTACACGGCCGCGCCGCGCGGGCTCGGCATGCGCGTGAACTCGTCGCTCGGCGTCTACACGACGGGCGACGCGAAGGTGGACACTTTCATAGTCGAGTCGGGCGTGCGCAACGGCGTGGACCCCGTGCTGCTCTACGCGCAGATGCACACGGAATCCGCCTTTAAGCGCGGGGCCGTCTCGCCCAAGGGCGCGAGCGGGTTGATGCAGTTGATGCCTGGGACGGCCAGGCGCTTCGGCGTGACGAACATCTTCGACCCACAGCAGAACATAGAGGGCGGCGCGCGCTACATGCGCTACCTGCTGGATTATTTCGGCGGCGACGTGCGGCTTGCCCTGGCAGGCTACAACGCGGGCGAAGGGGCCGTCATGAAGTACGGCCGCCGCATCCCTCCTTACCGCGAGACGCAGGAATACGTGCGGCGCATTTCACTACGCTACGAGCAGATTGGCGGCGGCCAGATGGCGCAGGCGGCCCACACACAGACGCCCGCACAGAAATCTATGATGACGACGCAAACAGCGCCGCCCACTCCGACCTTCGAGCGCAACGTCTACGCCGTCCGCCTCCCCGACGGCAGACTCCAACTCGTCAGCCAGTAAAAGAGCCGTAAATCGTAAATCGTGAATCGTAAATAGAAAGCGCTTTTAAGCGTTCTCCGATTGACGATTCACGATTGACGATTTACGGCTTTTCTATTTTCTATCAGTGTCCGCCGTTGCTGTTCGTGTGGCCGCTGTTGCTGTTGTTGGTCGTTTTGACCCCGGCCGTGTTCTCGTTGCCGTTGTTGTTCTGCACCGTTGCAGTGTTGGACGGCGCTGTCTTGTTGTTCATGTTCGGCGGAATGTTGGCGTTGGTTTCGACCACGCCGTTCCGGGTGGCGTTACTGTTCGCGCCGCCCGAATTGTTGGTCGCGGTGTCACCGCCGCACGCGGCCGAAAGCCCGGCCAGCGCCAGCGCCAACAGAAGAGCTGAAGCTCGTCGCATCTTTTTTCCTCCCGTCTCTGCTCGTTCAGATCGCACTGGCGGCTTAGCGGTAAACGTGCTCGCCGCGGTTGGTCCGCCAGTCGTTCTCGAAGTATTCGGCGTCCGAGTCGTCGCGCGCGTTGACGCCCATCAGGATGCCGCCCTCGTTGATGCCGCGCTCGTACTCTTTGGCGCGGTCCTCTGGGATGCCCGAGCCGATCAGCGCGCCGATCAAGCCGCCGGTCAGTCCGCCTGCGCCAGCGCCCGCAATGCCCGCCGCGAGCGGACCGGCGATTAACAACCCTATGCCGGGAAGCGCCACGCTTGTGCCGATGGCCGCGATGGCCGCGAGCGTCGCGCCGACGGTGCCGCCGATGGCCGCGCCTTTGCCCGCGCCCTCCCAGGCTTTGGTGTCAATATCCGTCTTGTTGTCGTCGTCGTCGTCAGAGAAATATTTTTTACGCGTGTCGTCAGACATCACCATGCTGACATCGTCGTCGTTGTAGCCGCGAGTCCGCAGCGAATTGTAGGCGCGCTCGGCGCTCTCCCTGTCGCGAAAGAGCCCTGTCACAGTCCGCGTCCGTCCAGTTGATGTACCAGTCGTTTCCGCCATTTACTTCATCCTCCTACTTGTTCGTTCTTATTTTTAGTATCTATAGCTTCACGGCCTTCCGTTGTACGAAAGCCACTCGGCGCTTTTCCGCGTGCACCGCGAAAGGTGTACGGTTTCCGTGTCACTTGAGAAGCGCTGGATACCTAAGAGCAAGCGCCCTGCCAGAGTGGTCGCAAAACTCCGGGGCGGCTTTGATTTCGTTCCGGCGGCGCGGCTTCTGTTCGGCGCGCGCCATTTTATGTATGATTGGACGGCGAGCCAGTGTACGCCTGTCCGAGGAGGCTTCCCCGTTTCAGTGTCGAATTACCCTGAGAACAATTCACAAGAGAGCGCGGCCGAAGCCGTGACGCCCGTGCGCCCGCGGCGCGCACTGATAGTCTCCGGCTCGGACGGACTGGCCCTCGAACGGCAGTTGGCCTCGTCCGGTTACGCCACGCGAACCAGCCCGGCGGCCGACGCCTCGCGCGCCATCACCGAATTCAGCCCGGACGTGGTCGTGATGGTCGTCGCGCCGACCGCCTCGGACGGCGAGAACGAATCGGTCGCGCTGGCCCGACGCTTGCGCGCGGAGACGGCCACTTACTCGCTGCCCGTCGTCTTCGCCTGGAGCGAGGACGAGCGCGCCTTGCGTGCGTCCGCGCAGTACGTAGGGGCCGACGATTATTTCTGTCTCTCGGCCCCGCCCTTAGAGATTCTGGCGCGGCTGGATTCTCTCTTCTGGCGCGTCGAAGTTGACCGCCGCTCGACCTCGGTCGTCAGCGACCGCCGGCTTGAGATAGACAATTTCATGTTCATGCTCGACGCCGTGCGCGAGGACGTGCGCGCGGGCGTGAACGGCACGCTGGCGCTCATCTACGCGGTCGCGCCAAAGAACAAGGATAGCGAGACCTTTGACAAGGCCGCGCGTGACCGCACGCTCACGGAGGGCCATGCCTTCCTCAAGCTCAATTTGCGGCGCATGGACGGCGTGGCCTTCTACGGGCCGACGACGCTCGTCGTTTACCTCCCGCACATGAAGGCGCGCTCGGCCGTCGCCGCGCTCACGCGGCTGCACAGGGAGTTTACGGAAGACTACCCGGAGCACGACCTGGTCGCGGGCGTGGCCTCTTTCCCGGCACACGGCGGCGACGTGGAGACTCTCATCGAGAAGGCTGAGCGCGCGGTGAATGTAGCCCGTGCCGACGGCAGCACCACGCGCGTCGTCGCCTACGACGCGAACATGGACGCGCGAATCCCGCCCACGCCGCTCGCCTCCAGGGAAGTCCAGCGCAGGAGGCCGCAGGAAGTGGAGGAAGTGAAAGCGACGCCGCCGCCGCCTCAAGCGACGCCCGCGCCCGAGTTGACGGAGAAAGAAAAGGAAGTGCCGTTGGAGCCGGCGGTCAGGGAAGAATTGGCACAAGTGGCGCAGCCGGCCAAAGAGACTGTAGAAACTCCGGCGACTCAAGAGCCTGAGCCGAGCCGGGAGGCTCAGCCAATCAGGAGCGTTCAACCGAGCGAGGAAGACGCGGCGCGCGCGGCCGAGGCCGCGGCGAGCGAGCGTGAGCGGCGCGCGAGCGGGGCCGTCATGCCGCGCCGCCTGCTCCTGACCATCTCGGACTCGGCGCGCATGGCGCAGGTCAACTCGCTCATCCGCTCGGCCGGCTACGAGGCGCGCGCCGCCTTCGACGGCCAGCAGGCACTGCACCTGCTGCGCATAGAGCGGCCCGACCTGCTCTTGCTTGATTACGACCTACAGGGTATAGACGGCGTGGAAACCATCCGGCGGCTGCGCAAGCAGAACGGCGGGCGATTGAGCCTCCCCGTCGTCATGCTGCTCCCGGCGGGCCAGGATCAGGCGCGGCGCGAGGCTTTGAAGCTCGGCGCGCACAGCGTTCACGTGACACCATATGACCCGGCCGAGCTTTTGAAGAGCGTGCGCCTGGCCGGGAGCGTAGAGTGAGGTGACTTAAAAGATGCACTGCACCAACTGTGGAACTTACATCGCCGCGGGTGCCCGCTTCTGCGCGGGCTGCGGCGCGCCTGCGGCGGACCCCGAAGCGACCCGTTACGCGGGCACGACGCCGCCGCCCCAACCCTACCAGCCGCAGCCTTATCCGCAGCAGCCTTACAATGCTCCGCCCGTGACGCAGCCGCCGCCTGCGGCCTACAATCCCGCGCGCGTCGAGAGGACGAGCGATGTCGAGCGTGAGATTTTCAAAGTCCGCCCGACGCTCTTCTTCATCAAGCTCGGCTACGGATTGGCCGCACTCGGCGCGGTCATCGTCATCATTCTCCTGGCCGCTTTCATCAGCGCGCCCTGGTGGATAGCGCTCCCCATCGCGCTCGCGATGCTGCTCATCCCTGCCTTCTATCACGTCAAGCGCAACATGATCGAGTATACGCTGACGAACCATAAGATAGAGATTGACGAGGGCTTCATCGCGCGCACGACGCGCAACTTGCCCTTGCGGAACATACAGGACGTGACGGTCTCGTCATCAATCTTCCAGCGGCTCCTGGGCTACGGCAACGTCGTGATAGACAACGCGAGCGAGTTGGGCGGCTCGACCACCATGCGCAACATACAGAACCCGCGCCAGTACGCCGACTTGCTCCTACGCGAGCTGCGCCGCTTCCACTGAAGCCCCCTCTTGCTGCAACGGCGCTTGTTTCTGGAACATCCAACCGGGGCGTGGGTTCTAAACGTATTGTTGTCACTTTGATATTTAAGAGGGCTTTGTTTTGCGCCAGATTTCACTAAGATTTATTTCCGTCTTCTCACTCCTTCTGCTCTCGCTCGTGACCGCCGCCGGTCAGGACTCGTCGGAAGCCGCCAAGCTGTTGCCTAAAACGGTCGGCGATTTTCGCCTACAGGGAAACATCACTTCGCCGCAGAAGGAACTCGACGCGGACGACGACGGCGTGCTCGATGCCGCTCAAGGCGCGTACGTCTCCCCGAAGGGCGAGCGGCTGACAATTCGTGTGTTCAGCACGAAGTCGCACGCGTTCGCCTACTCATACCTGACACGCGCCACGGCTCGCATGAAAGTAGAGACGCAGTCGGAGCCGACCAGACTCGGCGACGTAGGCGTGGCGGGAGTCGCCCTTCCAGACCGCGTCGCTTTCTATAAAGGCTCCGTGTTCGTTTCCGTCCTCGGCAATGTTAAGAACGGCAGCGGCGAGGACAGCTTAACCACTTTCGCGCGCGCCTACGCGGGCACTCTGCCCGAGGCGGAGAACGAAATTCCCGTCCTCGTCAAACATCTTCCAGAATGGGAGACGGCGCAGGATCGTGCCGTCTACGCAGTCACGTCGCCTGCGTTGAAGAGCGCTGCGGGCGAGCAGCCCGTCTTCGAGGCCGTCAAATTCGAGGAGGGCGCGGAGGCCGTGACGGCAGACTACGACGGCTCGCGGC
>DATFCB010000754.1:0-5816 GCA_035253525.1 Pyrinomonadaceae bacterium
CGAAGCTGGCGCGGCTGGCGGAAGTCTTCGCGCGCCGCCTACAGGTGCAGGAGCGTTTGACCTCCGAGATCGCGAACACGCTTTACGAAGGGCTGAAACCGCTCGGCGTGATGGTCGTCATAGAGGCCGAGCACACCTGCATGACCTTGCGCGGCGTGAAGAAGCCCGGCGCGATCACGATCACCTCGACGGTGCTCGGCGGCTTCCGCAAAGACCCGCGCACGCGCGCCGAGGCCATGGCGTTGATAAAAGGGAAGTAAATTTTCTCTTCGCGTCTTTGCGCCTCCAGCGTGAAAAACCGTCTCACGCTGGAGGCGCAAAGACGCGAAGAAGGACGCGAAGAATGATGAGAAGATTGAATGTTGTAATTGCGACTTTGTTGGCGGCTGTGCTCACGTCCGGTGCGCTGGCACAGAATCGGACGAGCGCGGGCAGTCCTATCAGCGAAGAGTTTCTGCGCGCGCACATCAGGTTTTTGTCGGACGACCAGTTGGAGGGGCGGGGGACGGGTGCGCCGGGCGGCGAGTTGGCGGCCAAGTACATTGCGGCGCAGCTTGAAGCGCTGGGCCTGAAAGGGGCCGGGCCGGACGGCAGTTTCTTCCAGCCTGTCTCGCTCGTCGGCGTCAAGGCGGACCCCGCGAGCGTCCTGACCGTCAGCGCGGGCGAGAAGCGTGAGACTTTCAAGTTCGCGGACGAGTTCGTCGCTTTCACGGGAGCGCAGACGGCGGAGGTGTCCGTCAACGCCGAGTTGGTCTTTGTCGGCTACGGCGTGGAAGCGCCAGGGCAGCGCTGGAACGACTACAAGGGTGCGCCCGAAGATTACCGCGGCAAGATTCTAGTCATGCTGGTCAACGACCCCCCGGCCCCGGCCGCGGAGCCGAACCTCTTCGGCGGGCGCGCGCTCACCTACTTCGGCCGCTGGACCTACAAGTTCGAGGAGGCCGCGCGGCGCGGCGCGGCGGGCGCGATCCTCTTGCACACGGACGAGTCGGCCGGCTACCCGTGGGGCGTCGTGCGCACGTCAAACAGCGCGTGGCGTTTTGATCTGGCGCGCGGCGAAAACAGTTCCATGCCTTTCCTCAAACTGCGCTCGTGGGTGACGAACGACGCGGCCCAACGCATGATGCGGCTCGCGGGACAAGACCTTAACGAACTGCGACAACGTGCCGCGTCGCGCGACTTTCAGCCCGTGAAGCTCAATCTGACGGCTTCGATTGACCTCAAGAGCGAGTTGAAGCGCGTGAGCGCGCCGAACGTCGTGGGCGTCCTGCCTGGGCGCGATGCGAAGCTGCGCGACGAGTACGTCATCTTTTCAGCGCACTGGGACCACTTAGGCATTGGCGAGCCGAACAAGCAGGGTGACCGCATCTACAACGGCGCTGTGGACAACGCTTCGGGCGTGGCGGCCGTGCTCGGCGTCGCGCAGGCGCTCGCGAAGTTGCCTGCCGGTGAAAAGCCGCGCCGCTCCGTGCTCTTCCTTTTCCCGACCGCCGAAGAGCAGGGGCTTTACGGCGCGGAGTGGTACGCGACACACCCGCTCGTGCCTTTGAACAAGACGGCGGCCGTCGTCAACCTGGATTCGATGAACATACTGGGCCAAACGCGCGACTTCGTTCCGCTCGGGGCCGAGCGTTCGAGCTTAAGCGCCGTGGTCGAAGCGGTCGCGCGCGAGCGTGGGTTGACGGTCGTGCCGGACCCGCGCCCGGAGCAAGGCTCCTTCTACCGCTCGGACCATTTCCCGTTCGCCAAGGTGGGCGTGCCTTCAATCAGTTTGAAGGAGGGGAAGGATTTCGTAGGCCGCCCGGCGGGCTGGGGCGAGGAGCAGTTCAAGGCTTACAACACGGCCAACTATCACCAGCCCTCGGACGAGTACAGCGCCTCCTGGAATTTTGAAGGAATGATTCAGTCGGCCGAGATCGCGCTCGCCATCGGCCGCCGCGTCGCCGACGCGCCAGAACTGCCGCGCTTCAACCCGGACGACGAGTTCGCGAAAGCGCAGAAAAGGTAAATAGTGATGGGTGACGGGTGATAGGAGGAGACGCTTTTCTCCTGTCACCTGTCACCCGTCACCTGTCACTCGTATGAAAACTTTTTACGTCACGACTCCGATTTTTTACGCCAACAGCTTCCCGCATCTGGGGAGTCTCTACCCGACGATTGTCGCGGACACGCTGCGGCGGCATTACAGGCAGCGCGGCTACGAGACTTACTTCCTGACGGGCACGGACGAGCACGGCATCAACATACAGCGCCTCGCCGAGCGCAAGGGGGTGACGCCCAAAGAGTACGCGGACATGGTCGTGGCCCAGTTCCAAAAGACTTTCGCAGAGTTCGGCCTCGACGCGGAGCACGGCGGCTACGACATCTTCATGCGCACGACAGAGCCTTTCCATTACGAGGGCGTGTCTGAGTTGTGGCGGCGCATGGCGCGCTCCGTAACGCCGAAGGGGCGCGAGGCGATTTACAAAGGGCATTATGAGGGCTGGTTCTGCGCCTCTTGCGCGGCCTACAAGTCCGAGGAGGAGTACAGGCCGGGCGAGCGCCCGGGCGACCCGCCGATTTGTCTTGAGCACGAGAAGCCGCTCGACCACGTTGCGGAGGAGAGCTACTTCTTCCGCCTCTCCGATTACGCCGAAACCTTGCTCGCGCTCTACGAGGCGCAGCCCGAGTTCATTCGCCCCGAGGCGCGGCGCAACGAAGTCCTGAGCTTCGTGCGCGGCGGGCTTCAGGACTTGTCCATCAGCCGGCAGAAGAGTTCGGTCAGTTGGGGCATCCCCGTCCCCGATGACCCGACACACACGATCTACGTCTGGTTTGATGCTCTGATCAACTACATCACGGCCATAGGCTTCGGGAACGAAGAGCGCGAGCGCGCAGTCGGCTTTGAAAAATTCTGGCCCGGCGTGAATCTGGTCGGCAAAGACATCTTGCGCTTCCACGCCGTTTACTGGCCCGCGTTCCTCCTGGCGGCGGGGGTGGAGCCGCCGCGAACGGTCTTCGCGCACGGCATGTGGCTCGACCCCACTGGGCGCAGGATGTCCAAGACGCTCGGCAACGCGATTGATCTCGGAATCCTGCTCAAACATTTCTCGACGGACGCCGTGCGCTACTACTGCCTACGCGAGATGGTCTTCGGCCAGGACGGCAAGTTCGGCTACGAGACTCTGATTGAACGCACGAACTCGGATTTGGCGAGCGGCCTCGGCAACCTTTCGAGCCGGACGCTGACGATGATTCAACGCTACTGCGACGGAATAATTCCCGGCGGGCAAATCGCCGAGGAGAATTATTTGTCGGCCAAGCGCGCCGGAGTTGACCCGGACGCGGGCGCGCTCGCCTCCACACTTGAGCACGCGCGCGACCAGTTCGTACTGCTCTTCGAGGACTACGCCATCAGCCGCGCACTCGAAACCGCCTGGGCCATTATCGCGCGCGTGGACAAGATGATTTCCGACGCCAAGCCCTGGGAGTTGGCGAAGAATGAAAGCCAACGCGAGACGCTCAACGCCGTCCTCTACAGGGCGGCCGAAACCCTGCGCTGGCTCTCCGTGCTGCTACACCCCGTGATGCCGGAAGCGACAAAGAAGATTTACGAGCAGTTAGGACTCACGGACAGTTTGCAGACCACGGACCCTACGAAACTGATATGGGGAGGTTTGCAGGAGGGGACGCGCGTGGGCGAGGTCAAGCCGCTCTTCCCGCGCATAGACAAGGGGAAAACGATGGCCGAGATAGAGAAAGAGACAGCCGCAGAGAAAGAGACGACCCGTCAGTCTTCGGGCGTGCACGCGACGGAGGCGGACGCCGTCGCGGGCGCTCCGACCGCAACTGAAACGAAGCCCGCGCCGCCGATGCAGGGCGCGACCGAGGCCGACGCCGTGCCGGCGGAACCGAGTTTCATAGAGATAGGCGACTTCGCCAAAGTTGACATGCGCGTGGGCCAAATCCTGACGGCCGAGCGCGTGCCGAAGTCAGACAAGCTGCTGCGCTTCACCGTTGACCTTGGCGAAGCGGAGCCGCGCCAGATTCTAGCGGGCATCGCAGAGCACTACGACCCTGAAAAGATGGTCGGGCGCAAGGTCGTCGTCGTCTCCAACCTCAAGCCGCGCAAGCTCCGCGGCTTCGAATCGCAGGGCATGATCCTCGCCGCCTCCGTCGGCGACGAGGGCCGCCCCGTCGTCGCCACCTTCACCGAAGACGTGCCCAACGGCGCAAGACTAAGATAGATGTCAGATGCTGGATGTCAGATGTCAGTAAAGAGGGCCTGTTTTCACTGACATCTGACATCCAGCATCTGACATCTGCCCTTTTATGTTTGTCGATTCCCACGCGCACATTGACGGCGAGGAGTACGACGCGGACCGCGATGAGGTGGTGTCGAGGGCGCGGGAGGCGGGCTTGCGTGCGATTCTGAACGTCGGCACGGGCGACCCGCACAGCGGCTCGCTGGAGCGCGCTGTCCTGATGGCCGAAAAATATGAGGGCGTTTACGCGGCCGTCGGCGTTCACCCGCACGACGCCAAATTGTTTGACGACGAGGCCGAGCGGCGCATCATGCGCCTGATTGAAGAGAGTCGGCGCGTCGTCGCGTGGGGCGAGATAGGACTCGATTACCATTACGACCACTCGCCGCGCGAGACACAGCGCGAGGTCTTTGCAAGACAGTTGCGGCTGGCTCGGGCAAAGGGGCTTCCCGTCATCATACACTCGCGCGAGGCCGACGAGGACACGGTCAGTACCTTGCGCGACGAATGGGGAGGCAGCCCGCGCGGCGGCGTGATGCACTGTTTCGGCGGGGGCCGTCGGATGATGGAAGAAGTGCTCGAACTCGGTTTCATGATTTCGTTCGCGGGGAACGTTACGTTCAAGAAGGCGGAAGATTTGCGGGAGGTGGCCCGCCGCGTGCCCCTTGACCGCCTGTTCATAGAGACTGACTGCCCGTATCTGACGCCCGTGCCGTTCCGCGGGCGGCGCAACGAGCCTGCCCGCGTCGTCGAGGTCGCGCGCTGCCTGGCGGAGCTTCACGGCACGACCATTGAAGAGCTGGGGCATTTGACGGCTGAAAACTTCGCCCGCTTTTTCGGTCTGAGCCTTTAACTTTCAAAAACATAGGAACAACGAAGACACACGAAACGGCACAAAGGAAGGTCGTCTCCTTTTGTGTCTCTTCGTGTGTTTTCGCGGTTCCTGGCTTTTCGCTGAAATTGAATTCTGTCGACAGGTTTTTGATGGAAGAGTACAGTGCCCGCGCTTACTGGGTGCCATTAACAAGAGTATGGCTCCTCAAAAAGACTCTCTCCTGTTAATCAAACTCAACCGCAGCTCACAAAGGAATACCTATGACCCTTCACAAAACCAAGTACCTCCTGGCTGTAAGTTTGTCAATTTTAGTTGTTGTCTCTGCCCTGGCTTTAACAAAGTCAAGCGACAATTCCCCGCCGCCAAAAGTCAGTCAAGAGCAACAGCAATTCGTTAACACCATGCCTTTAATCATTTCTCAGGTTAAAGGTATAGAAGTGGTAGAAGCAACGCTCAAGAACCCAGGCACGAAAGATGTAATCGCTGTCCTTAAAGTTAAGAACAAATCGAATAAATCGGTGGTTGCCGTTTCCGTTGAAACAGGAGAACCCGAAGAAGCCTACGGGATTACTGTGGAGGGGTTTAAAGAAGGGGATGAGCCGCCCGATGCTGTCATAGAGCCGCGCGGCACAATCACGGTAGAGTTACGGCTCGATAACGCAAAGCCCGGTGATCCCATTAGGGTAAGCGGGGCCGTGTTCGGTGATGAGTCTGAAGACGGCGAGAAGACAGCTTTG
>DATFCB010000755.1:0-3106 GCA_035253525.1 Pyrinomonadaceae bacterium
CGCCCTTGGCTTTCGTGATGTCTTCGACTTCCTTGCGCGTCTCGGAGACGTGCGTGACGATGGGCGAATTGTGCTTGTCTGAAAGCGCGCGCACCTCTTTGAGATGTTCTTCGGAGACCGTGTAGGGCGCGTGCGGCGCGACGGCCGGCACGACGAGCGCGTGCCCTTTCCATTTAGCGAGGAACTTGTCTGTGTAGGCCATCGCCTCGGCCCACGTCTTGTTGTCGGCGACGGGGAAATCAATCACCGTCTCGCCGAGCACGCCGCGCACGCCCGCCTTCGCCGTCTCGTCCGCGATGGCGTCCTCGAAGTAGTACATATCACAATAGGTCGTCGTCCCGCCGCGAATCATCTCGGCCAGGCCGAGCCGTGTGCCGACGCGCACGAACTCTTCCGTGACGTTCTTGGCCTCGGCCGGAAAGATGTACCTGGTCAGCCACTCGTTCAAGTCCAGGTCGTCGGCCAGGCCGCGAAAGAGCGTCATAGGGACGTGCGTGTGCCCGTTGATGAGGCCGGGGATGACTACCTTGCCGCGAGCGTCCACGCGCTCGCGCGCCGTGTACTTCGACTCGACTTCGGCGCGGGGGCCGACCGCCACGATGCGCCCGCCCTTCACCGCAATCGAGCCGTCTTCGATGACGCGGCGCGCCCCGTCCATCGTGACGACGGTTGCGCCGCTCACAATGCTGTCGGCGGCGTTGCCTCCTGCGCCGCCGCGCGCCGCGCGCCCCCTTCGCTGGGCGTTGGCTGCCGGTGGTGTCGTAACAGAGGCCATAAGAAGAAGTGTGATGACGAATCGCGTCAGCTTCATTTTTCCTGCAATTTCTATTTGGGCTTTCCCGGCAAATAGTAGTAACGCACGATGAGCAGCCCGGCGAGCGCGGCGATGCTCAGGACCAGTTCGACGGCCGTAATGTCCGGGGTGACGATCTTGCGCGCGACGACGAAGATAATCACCTCGACCGCAGAGCTTGTGCGGTGAAAAAGGAGCAACAGGGCCAATTCGGCGGCGATGGCGACCAGCAGGATGTTTTCAATGACCTGCTGAAGCGCCTTGTACTCGTCGGTCGGCTGCCAGAGTTTCGGGAACTCCCGCACGACGGTTTCGTAAGCGGCGACTGCCGCGGCGGCGAGAATGACGAGCGCGAGGAGCGAGAGGAAAAGATGTATGACGTTGCCGGCGTACTGGTTCAGAATGCGCTCGACCGCAGTCACTTCGCCGATGTCGGACTCTTTCCCTTTTTTACCTTCAGCCATCATCGAAGATTCACTTTTTCACGCCGGCCTCTTTCAGGAACCTGGCGTCGAAGGCGCGCGGCAGCAGTTCGCGCATTTCCACCACTTCGACCTTCCCGTGCGGATTCGCCAGGATGACTGTCACGTCGCGGCAGAACTCCCAGATGATCTGCCTGCACGTCCCGCACGGCGGCGTCAGTGGGTCCGTGTCCACGACGACCGCCAAACGCTTGAAGCGCCGCTCGCCCTCCGAGAGCGCTTTCCAGATGGCGACGCGCTCGGCGCAGACCGTCAACCCGAAGCTCGCGCTCTCGATGTTGCAGCCGGTGTAGATTTTCCCGTCCTCGGTCTCGACCGCCGCGCCGACGCAGAAACTCGAAAAAGGCGACAGCGAACAATCCCGCGCGGCACGCGCCGCAGCGATTAGTCTCTCGTTCTCTTCCGTACTCAAACCTTCCCTCCGCTCGTCGTCAAAGCGCCGGCCAGGCGCTCGCGAATCCGGCCGCTGATTAAGTCAATGCTGACGAGGTTGTGCCCGCCTTCGGGGATGATCACGTCCGCGTAGCGCTTCGACGGCTCGACGAACTGCATGTGCATCGGGCGCACCGTGTTGAGATACTGCTCGATGACGGAGTCGAGAGTGCGCCCGCGCTCGCTGATGTCGCGCCTGAGCCGCCGTATAAAGCGTATGTCGTCGGGCGTGTCCACGAAGACTTTCACGTCCATCTGTTCGAGGAGGCGCGGGTCGGCGAAAATCAGAATCCCCTCGATGATGACAATCGGCTTCGGCTCGATCAAGACGGTCTCGTTCTGCCGCGTGTGCGTCTTGAAATCGTAGATGGGTAATTCGACCGAGCCGCCGCCTTTTAACTTCCTAATATGGTGCACGAGCAGGTCGTTGTCCAGCGCGTCCGGGTGGTCGAAGTTGACGGCGTTGCGGTAGTCGAGCGGGAGGTCTTTGAGGTTGCGGTAGTAAGAGTCCTGCTGGATGAAGGCGACTTCGCTCGCGCTGACAGATTCTAAGATGCGATTGGCGACCGTCGTCTTGCCCGACCCCGTGCCGCCGCAAATTCCGATAATCATAAGTCAGTAGTCAGTAGTCAGTAATCAGTAGTCAGTCAAAAGCTTTAAAGCTGATGACCGATGACTGACTACTGATTACTAATCCTTGGGATTACGCGCCGCAAGAGTTCCTTGAATGTGTCGCGGATGCGCTCGCCGGTTTCGATTACTTCGTGGTGGTTGATCGGTTCGTCCTTGACGCCGGCCGCCATGTTCGTGATGCAGGAGATGCCCAGGACTTTCATCCCCATCTGGCGGGCGGCGACCGCCTCGGGCACGGTGCTCATCCCGACGGCGTCCGCCCCGAGCGTGCGGAGCATGCGAATCTCCGCTGGCGTCTCATAGGTCGGCCCCGAGAGCGCCGCGTAAACCCCGCGCCTCACATCCAGCCCCATCGCATGCGCCTCCTCGACGGCCCACTCCTGATAGTCGCGCGAGTAGACTTCCGTCAAATCCGGGAAACGTTCGCCGAAGCGCGAGTCGTGCAGCCCACGTAAGGGGTTGACGCCCATCAGATTCAGGTGGTCCGAGATGACCATCAGCGCGCCCTGTGCCAATTCTATGTTGATGCCGCCGGCCGCGTTCGTCAGAATCAACGACTTCACGCCGAACAGGCCGAGCGTGCGAACCGGGAAAAGCACTTCGTCGAACGAGTAGCCTTCGTAGTAGTGGAAGCGGCCCTGCATCACCGCGACCGGGTGGCCGCCGACGCGCCCGAGTACGAGGCGGCCCATGTGGCCCTCCACGGTCGGGCGCGCGAACCCCGGAATCTCCTCATAGGGAATGGCGACCGGGTCTTCCAGGTCGT
>DATFCB010000756.1:0-4897 GCA_035253525.1 Pyrinomonadaceae bacterium
ACGTGTTGCAGGCCGTGCAGAATGTCTCCGTGGCCGAGAACAATCTCAAGCGGCTCATCCTGCCCGACTCGCGCGCGGTCGAGTGGGGTGCGGCCATCGTCCCCGTTGACCAGTCCGCGCCCGACTCCGCGGCACCCATCAACCTGCAAGACGCGCTCGAAGAGGCGCGCGCCAACCGGCCCGAGCTGCGCCGCGTGCGCCTCCAGCAGGAGATCACCGACATAGACATCTCTTACTTCAAGAACCAGACGCGCCCGCGCCTCGACATACAGGCGACCGTGGCGACCACGGGACTGGCCGGCTCGCCCGTGACCCCCACGGGCTCCGTGGGCGGCGAGGTGACGAGCGACGTGCCGTCGAATCTGGTCGGCGGCTACGGGCGCATGCTGCGCAACCTCGCGACCTTCGGCACGCGCAACATAGTCGTCGGCGTGCGCCTCGAATTGCCCTTGCGCAACAAGACGGCGAAGGCCAACCTGGCGACCGCGCGGATGCAGCGCGAGCAGTTGGCGGCCACCATGCACGGCGAGGAGTTGAACATAGAGGTCGAGGTGCGCAACGCCGCGCAGGCCGCCGAGACTGCGCGGCTGCGAGTGTTGGCGGCGCGCGAGTCGCGCGAGAATGCGGAGGTGCAGCTCCGTGCGGAAAAGAGTCTTTACCAGGTCGGGCGCTCGACCACCTTTCTCCTCTTCCAGCGCGAAAACCAGTTGACGAACGCGCGCAACTTAGAGCTGCGCGCCGAGACCAACTACAATCAAGCGCTGGCCGACCTGCAACGCGCGACCTCGACGACCCTCCGGGCCAATGATGTCATCGTCGAGACGCCCCTCGGGCCTTGAGTCCATTTGACACCGCGCATCGTTGGAGGAAATTATGTCATTGGAGGGATGAGGGATGAGGGATGAGGGATGAAAGAAAAGCCTTAGTCTTTCCTCATCCCTCATCTCTCATCCCTCATCCCTTTTTTCCCTGTCATGCCTAAGACGACGCCACGAATTTTAATCGCCGACGACCAGCCAGACGTGCTGGAAGCCCTCCGCCTCCTGCTCAAGTCCGAGGGCTACGAGATAGAGGCTGCGACCTCGCCCGCGGGCGTGCTGCGCGCCCTTGAGTCACGCGACTTTAACGTCCTGCTGATGGACCTCAACTACACGCGCGACACGACCTCCGGCCAGGAGGGGCTGGATTTATTGAGCCGCATTCAAGCCTTGGATAGCACGTTACCCGTCGTCGTGATGACCGCCTGGGGCAGCATCGGAATCGCCGTCGAGGCGATGCGCCGCGGCGCACGCGACTTCGTAGAAAAACCCTGGGACAACGCGCGCCTGCTCTCCATCCTGCACACGCAGATTGACCTGGGCAACGCCCTGCGCAAGGAGCAGCGGCTGGAGGCGGAGAACAAGCTGCTGCGCGACGGGGAGAACCGGCCGCTGCTGATTGCAGAGTCTCCGGCGATGAGGCCCGTCCTCGAACTCATCAACCGGGTCGGCCCGTCGGACGCCAACGTGCTCATCACGGGCGAGAACGGGACGGGCAAGGAGGTCGTGGCGCGCACGCTCCACGCGCTCTCAACGCGCGCGGCCAAGCCTCTGGTTACGGTCAACGCGGGCGCGCTCTCCGAAGGCGTCTTCGAGAGCGAGCTTTTCGGCCACGTGCGCGGCGCGTTCACGGACGCGAAGGCCGACCGCGTCGGGCGCTTCGAGTTGGCCGACGGCGGCACGCTCCTTTTGGACGAGATCGGCAACGTCCCGCTCAACTTGCAGACCAAGCTCTTGCGCGTGCTTGAGACGGGAGAGTTCGAGCGGGTCGGCTCCTCCAAGACCCGGCGCGCCGACGTGCGCGTTCTCTCGGCCACCAACGCCGACCTGCGCCAGGCGACCGAAGAGGGCCGGTTCCGCCAGGACTTGCTTTTCCGGCTCAACACGGTCGAGATACACCTGCCGCCTTTGCGCGAGCGCCGCGAGGACGTTCCGCTACTGGCACAGTTTTTCTTGCAGCAGCACGCGCGCCATTACAGAAAGAGGGTGGCGGCTTTCGACAAGGCGGCGATGGACGCGCTCCAGGGCTACTCCTGGCCGGGCAATATCCGAGAGTTGAATCACGTCGCCGAGCGTGCGATTCTGATGGCACAGGGCGAGAGCGTGAGGGCTTCAGACCTCGGGCTCAGGCAGGAGCGTGAGGCCGCGCGCCGCCTCGAAGAGATGAGCCTTGAAGAGGTCGAGTCGTTCTTAATCCGTAAAGCCCTCGCGCGTTTCAACGGCAACGTCAACCAGGCCGCCGATACGCTGGGTTTAAGTCGGAGCGCCCTCTATCGCCGACTGCAAAAGTATGGGTTATGACCCGCACGATAACGAAGCAGGACACGCCACACCGGCCAGACACGCGCGCCCGCCCGATCAGCCGATTGTCAAACACAAGTGGTATTTGAGTCACGAGCGGCGCGTCTTCGTCACGGCCCTCGCGGGCGGCCTGCCTGCGGCGCTCGTCGCGCTCGTCCTCTTGTGGAGCGGCGATTACACCCCCAAAGTCGAGTGGACCCTGACGGCGCTGATCGTGGGCTGCTGGCTCGGGTTCGCCTCCGCCCTGCGCGGGCGCGTCGTGCTCCCCCTGCAAACCCTCTCCAACCTGCTCGCGGCCCTGCGCGAGGGCGACTTCTCCATCCGCGCGCGCGGAGCGAGCCGCGACGACGCCCTCGGCGATGTCCTGCTCGAAGTCAATGCGCTCGGCGAGATTCTGCAAACGCAGCGGCTCGGCGCGCTGGAGGCCACGGCGCTCTTGCGCACCGTGATGATAGAGATTGACGTAGCCATCTTCGCCTTCGACATGGAGGAGCGGCTGGTGCTGGTCAACCGTGCGGGCGAGCGGTTGATGGGCCGCCCCGTCGAGCGGCTGATGAGGTCGAGCGCGGCGGAGTTGAGTCTGGCCGAATGCCTGCGCGGCGAAGAGGCTGCGCGCACTCTACAGATGACTTTCCCCGGCGGCGCGGGGCGCTGGGAGATGCACCGCACCTCTTTCCGCAACCGCGGCGAGCCGCATCAACTGTTAGTGCTCACGGACCTGAGCCGCGCGCTCCGCGAGGAGGAGCGGCAGGCGTGGCAGCGCCTCGTGCGCGTGCTCGGCCACGAATTGAACAATTCGCTCGCGCCGATAAAATCCATCGCGGGCAGCCTTGAAAAGCTCGTGGACCGCGAGCCGCGCCCCGTGGATTGGCGCGACGACATGCAGCGCGGACTCTCCGTCATCTCCTCGCGCGCGGCGGCCTTGAGCCGCTTCATGTCCGCTTACGCGCGCCTCTCTGGCCTCCCGCAACCGCGCTTCGCTCCCGTTGACGTGTGCGTCCTGATACGGCGCGTCGTCGGGTTGGAGACGCGCCTCAATGTTACCCTCATGCAGGGGCCGGAGGTGACGATTAACGCCGACGGGGACCAACTGGAACAGGTGCTCATCAACCTCGTGCGTAACGCCGTGGACGCGGCGCTTGAAACGGGCGGCGGGGTCAGAGTGGGTTGGACGAAGAGCGCCACGGAGCTTGAAATCTGGATCGAAGACGACGGCCTCGGACTCGCCAACACGACGAACCTTTTCGTACCTTTCTTCACCACGAAGCCTACAGGCTCCGGCATCGGGCTGGCCCTCAGCCGTCAGATAGCCGAAGCCCACGGCGGCACGCTCTCTTTGGAGAACAGGGCCGCAGGGTCCGGCTGCGAGGCCAGGCTACGCCTCCCGCTCTAAGCAAGCCGAACGGAAATTTTCGATTTTGGGATTGAGCCATCCCAGAAGCGGACTAATGCGAGCAAAAAGTCTCACGCTGGAGGCGCAAAGGCGCGAAGGAAGGCTCAATTGTTTTCTTCGCGCCTTTGCGCCTTTGCGTGAAATCTTCGTTCTCAGTTGAAAACAGTAATAAGTGGCACGGCACTTTCATAAGAACAAAAGTTTTAGAGGTCAGTCCCCGGAATTGATTCCCTAGACAGCGAGGCCAGCCGATGATAACAATGCGGAACATCGAGAAAAGTTACCCGACGGGGATGACGAAGACCTACATCCTGCGGCGCATTGACCTGGACATCAAAGAGGGCGAGTTCGTCTCGATCATGGGGCCATCGGGGGCCGGGAAATCAACCCTCCTGCACATCATAGGGATGCACGACAGCGCCTGGACTGGCGAGTATTACCTCTTGGGTCATCCCGTCCACAAGCTCGGCAAAAAGGAGCGGCCCGAACTGAGGAACAGAAACGTCGGCTTCGTTTTTCAGAGCTATCACCTGCTCGACCACCTGACCGTTTACGAAAATCTGGAAGTGCCGCTCTCCTACCGCGACATCGGCAAGAAGGAGCGCGAGAGCATCGTCGGCGACACGCTCGACCGCTTCAACATCGTCGGCAAGAAAGACCTTTACCCGAGCCAGCTTTCGGGCGGTCAACAGCAACTCGTGGGCGTCGCCCGCGCCGTCATCGCCAACCCGCGTTTGATTCTCGCGGACGAGCCGACGGGGAACCTGCATTCGAGTCAGGGCAAGGAGATCATGGAGCTGTTCAAAAAACTTAATGACCAGGGGACGACGATTGTTCAGGTGACCCACTCGGACCAGAACGCGGCCTACGGCAGCCGCATCATCAAGCTCGAAGACGGATGGATCGTCAACGATTAGTCTGCCCGCACGGATTATTAAGCAGTGAGTGTGAAAAGATTTCGACATCTCGTCCGGCGAAAGAAAAAAGCCCTGTGGCGGCGCGCGCGTGGCTTGCGCAACCGGCAGGCGATCTCGCGCGCGTTGCTGCTCCTCGAAGTCGCGGTCCTGTTCGGGGCATTGGCGTTCGCCCTGTCGAGCGGGAGAGCTTCACTCTTCGCCGCGCTCGGCGGCCGCGCGGACATTTGGGCCACGGCCGCCGCGCTCGT
>DATFCB010000757.1:0-3442 GCA_035253525.1 Pyrinomonadaceae bacterium
GGGGGCGCCTGACCCCCTCACTCTTCCTGGCGCTCGGCAGCCTCGCCGGCAAGTCCACGTCGTCGTCGATCAGCGCGTCCACGTAAATGTTGGCCGCGCGCGCATACTCCAGGAGCACCGGCAGGGGCGGCTCGACGGTCCCAAGCTCGTAGCCCGAGATGGTCTCGCGGACGATCTCGTCTTCCAACCCGAGACGCCTCACCATCCCGTTCTGCGAAAGTCCGAGTGATGTGCGGATGAGCACCAGCTTCTCCGTGAGCCGCTCGGGCCTGCGGCGCGGGTACTTTCCCATCAGGACTCACCCCCCGACGGGAAAGCGGTGACGTTACTCTCTGTGCTAGAATGATTTCCTTCTAGCTTCGGCCTACGGCTCCGTGTCGCGCGGGGTACCCTGCCATGCCCCGAGGCGACGCGCATCATCCCGTGTCTCTGGCCGCGTCACTCATTGTCAAAGATTTCGCCCCGTAACATACCAAGCCCGGCCTCTGGTTGAAAATAAAAAATGCGCGGGAAGCACCCGAGAGGCGCGAGGCAGACGCGCCCGCCTCGCGTCTTCTTTTCATGCTTTTCGAGACGTCGGATAGGCGCGGCGCGGAGGCGTTCGCGCCACATTTGTCACATCACACCTTAAGTCTAATAAACGAAAATATCTAGCTCGAAAATTTTATTGCGCGAGATATTGCATGGTCGTAATCTCGCCGCGTTAGGTCACCGCGCCGGGCCTCCTTGCGCTTCTCGGCTTACCGGCGCTGATAAGCCTCCAGACACACGAATCCTTAAGCCGCCGAATAACCCGACTTACGGCGGCTAGGAATGCGCGGAGCCTGCGCGGGCTGCTTAGAACAGCGACAGCACGCTTTGGAGCAGGTTCAGCGCGATCTCCGTGACTGAATCAGTGGCGGTAGCCTCACTGCTACCAATCTCTATTTGCCCTGCAACGCCGGTTTGTATCTCACCGTTCGCCGTGGCCGTTTGAGGCTGCGCGGGCGGCTGTGACGTGACCGTGGTTTGCATATCCCCGGCAAAGGCCGGGACGGTGAGCGCGAGAGTAAACACTACCGCACAGAAGAGTCGGCGTAAGTTTCTCATGTTGTTCTCCTGAAGCTGACTAACTTGTTGTGAGATGGGCGGGGGGAGTGGAGTCCCGGCGTGACCGCCCGTGACGTGTTGCGACGGCGAATCTTAACACCCCGCCACGTTAAGACGCGCCCCCGCGCACGATTACCGATAATCCGAGAGAGGTAATCCTCACATGAACATATCCAGTCAGCTACTTCACCAAATAGCTGATCCAACACTCCCCAAAAACGAGCGGGCACGGCTCAGATGCCAACTCGCTAAGGAGCTGGAGGACGCCGGGAACTACGAAGCCGCGCGCGAGGTGATGGGGGAATTATGGTCGGGCGTCGGCGAGTACCCTATCTTAGACGAACTCGATGAGGCGACAGCGGTGGAAGTGCTCTTGCGTGCCGGCGTGCTCACAGGCTGGCTCGGCAGCGTGAAGCAGATCGAGGGGGCACAGGAGACGGCTAAGAACCTGCTCAGCGAGAGTCAAAGTAGATTCGAGGCGCTTGGGGCGACAGAGAAGGCGGCGGAAGCGCAGATGGAACTCGGCCATTGCTATTGGCGCGAGGGCGCTTTTGATAATGCCCGCGTCCTGTTGAAAGAAGCCTCAGACCGAATACCTGACGGCGACACAAAGGCGGTAACGCTGTTGAGGCTGGCGGCGGTCGAAGGGTCATTAAAGAGGTACAACGACGCCCTCCGCATAGACCTTGAGGCCGCGCCTCTATTCGATAAGAGCACTAACCCTGCGCACAAGGGGAAGTTTCATAATCAATTCGGTTTCGTGCTGAAGAATCTAGGCGCGATAGAAAAGCGCCAGGACTACATAGACCGCGCGCTCATCGAGTTCGCGGCGGCCAGCTTCTACTTCGAGCAGGCCGGGCACACGCGCTATCAAGGCTGCGTCGAGAATAACTTGGGGATGCTGTTCGGTACCGCTCGCAAGTTCCCCGAAGCCCACGAACACCTAGACCGCGCGCAGGCGCTCTTTACCGGCATGAAGGATATAGCTCGCACGGCGGGAGTGGACGAAACGCGCGCGAGGGTGCTGCTGGCCGAAGGTCGTACCGCCGAAGCCGAAAGGCTCGTCCGCTCGGCCGTCCAGATTTTGGAACGCGGCGGCGAGCAATCACTTTTAGCCGAGGCTCTGACCACACACGGAATCGCGCTTGCCCGGATGCGCAATCAGAGGGTCGCGCGACTGACCTTACAACGCGCCGTCGAAGTGGCGCAGAACGCGGGTGACACGGAAGGCGCGGGCCTGGCCGCGCTTACAATCCTCGAAGAATTAGCCGAGCACATGTCGGCGCAAGACCTAAGCGCCACCTACGACCGTGCCGCGGAGCTGCTCGCCAACTCCGCGCATCAAGATCATAAGGACCGCCTTCTGGTGGCCTCGCGGCGCGTGCTGTACCTCGTCGGCACGCTCCCCTCGCCCCCGACCTGGAAGGGTTTCAACCTCTACGACGCCGTGCTCCGCTTCGAGGCCCGGTTAATCGAGCGGGCGCTGAGGGAGACGGACGGCATCGTATCGCGGGCGGCGCAACTGCTCGGCATCGAGCGCACCAGCCTTGAC
Organism: Pyrinomonadaceae bacterium; assembly: GCA_035253525.1. Lineage (GTDB taxonomy): Bacteria > Acidobacteriota > Blastocatellia > Pyrinomonadales > Pyrinomonadaceae > QHXM01. Next base: position 2,642 of record DATFCB010000757.1, read on the forward strand.
GCCATGCTGCACCGCGGGCGTCACAAGGCCCTCGCGCACCTGCGGACGCCGGTCGAGCCGCGCCGGACCAGCCTGATGTTTCGTGACGACGTGGATTGCCCCGACACCCGCGCAGTCTCAGTCCTGCATGTCGAAGACAACGCTGCGGTGGCCGATTCGGTAAACGAGACTCTGGGTGAGGAGGGCTGGTCGGTCGAGACGTGCGGCGACGGCGCCGCGGCGCTGGAGAGGCTCGAAGGCGGCGCCCGCTACGACGTGCTGATCTTCGACAACAAGTTGCCGGGCCTCGACGGAGTCGAGCTGATCCGCCGGACGCGGGCGCTGGCCCACCGGCAGAAGACCCCGATCATCATGCTCTCCGGTAATGACGACGTCGAGATGCAGGCGCGGCGGGCCGGCGCTAACGTCTTCCTGCGGAAGCCGGCCGACATGCCCCTCATTACCGAGAATGTCGCGCGGCTGCTCGCCCGTCAGAAAGGGAGGGAATCGTGAACCTCTTAGGCTCTCGCTCAAAGGATATGAGCCGCGCGGTGCAACTCGCTGACGGATTCATGAATGAGACCGCGTGGGTGTTGGCCGTCGTCGCGGTCGCACGCTCCGTCCTGGTTGTCGGTAATTGAGAGCTTGGGGGGGCGGGCGCTTATCCTCCGGCGCTCGTCCAGTCGGCACACACTCGCGAGGGTGGGCGCGAGCTGTGTCGGCGTGCGAGGTCGCCGCGTAGGGCTGAAAGGTGGGGCGCGGCGGCCTCGGAAATTGACAAAGAGGCGAGCGCGCGGGGGGCGCGCACGTCTCGCGCTGGCA